>JAFZRD010000117.1 GCA_017620055.1 Lachnospiraceae bacterium | reverse complement strand
TGAGATCGCGATCAAGGGCAAGAACCGCTATGTGTTCGAGGACGCCTTGATGCACCGGATGAAGCTTGCACTCAGGCACGTGCAGGGTGAGTTCGCTGTGTCCAAGACTCAGGGCAGGATGTACGTCGACTGCCACACCGACTATGACTTCGATGAGGTCGTAGCGGCGCTTCAGACCGTGTTCGGTATCAACGCGATCTGCCCTATGGTCAGGGTTGAAAAGAGCGACTTCGACAAGCTTCGCGAAGACGTTGTCAGATACGTCGGTGAGGAGTACCCGGAAGGGAGCGGAACTTTCAAGGTGTTCGCAAGACGTGCGGACAAATCGTTCCCGGTATGTTCGACTGACATGAACTGCGAACTCGGAGCGGCGATACTTGATGCGTACCCCGGCATGAAGGTCGACGTTCATAAACCGGAGATCGAACTGAATGTCGAGGTCCGTGAGGACGTCTGCATATATTCAAAACAGATAAAAGGTCCCGGCGGTATGCCGATAGGAACGAACGGCAAAGCAATGCTCCTGCTGTCCGGAGGTATCGATTCACCTGTCGCGGGTTATATGGTCGCAAAGCGCGGAGTCAAGATCGACGCCGTATATTTTCATGCCCCTCCGTACACAAGTGAACGTGCGAAGCAGAAGGTCGTTGATCTGGCAAAGATCGTCGCAAAGTATACCGGAACGATATGCCTGCATGTCGTCAATTTCACCGACATCCAGCTTGCGATATATGAGAAGTGCCCGCACGATGAACTTACGATCATAATGCGAAGATACATGATGCGCATCGCGGAGCACATCGCCAAAGAAAACGACTGCCTCGGCCTTATAACCGGTGAGAGCATCGGACAGGTCGCGAGCCAGACGATCCAGTCACTCGCGGTCACGAATGAAGTGTGCACGCTTCCCGTGTTCAGACCTCTTATCGGCTTTGACAAGCAGGAGATAATCGCGATCTCCGAGAAGATCGGTACTTTCGAGACTTCGATCCTGCCGTACGAGGACTGCTGCACGATATTTGTCGCAAAGCATCCCGTCACGAAACCTAACCTGTCCGCGATACAGAAATCAGAAGAAAAACTGACCGGCGTATGTGAGGAGCTTGTCGCAAAAGCGCTCGAAACCGTCGAAGTCATAAATGTAATTTAGGTACGATCATATGCCGATGCCTTCAACAGTAAAACGAATACCGGCAAAGCTTCTGTTTGCGATCTGTGCCTTTATAGGTGCCGTTATCTTCATCGGAATATACGGCACAAAGATACTTGATTTTACGAACACGGGGTGGCTGTTTAACAACGACCACGATCTCCGCCAGCACTATATCGGATGGTGTGCCTACAGGAGCGATCCGTGGCATTTTCCGATAGGTCTTATAGATTCCCTTTCATATCCGAACAGTATGTCGGTCATCTATACCGATTCGATTCCGCTCATGGCTGTGATCTTCAAGATCGCAAGCCCGCATCTTCCGCAGACTTTCCAGTATTTCGGCCTGTTCGGCATACTCTCTTTCATGCTTATGGGAGGCTTTGCGTCCCTCCTTCTGAGGCGCTTTGTCGCAAGCGACATCTGCTGCGTTATCGGTTCGGTGTTCTACTGTATAAGCGCACCGGTCATCCAGAGAATGTATTTTCACACGGCGCTAGCCGCACAGTGGCTGATCATCGCTGCCCTTGTGCTGTGGGTATATGATGACCTCATAAACAGCAATGCAAAAAGGATACTGCTTCAGGCACTGCTCGGGTTTGCATGCGTGGCCATACACTCGTATTTTCTGCCGATGGCAGGGATGATACTGGCTGCGCTTGCTGTAACGCAGCTGTTTGAAAAGAAGGGTGCCGGACTCGTGTTTGCGGAACTTGGAGCATTCTGTGCGGCGGGCCTTTTGAACCTGTACATACTCGGAGGATTCTACGGAGTATCTTCGGCATCGGGATTCGGGCTCGGAACGTTCACGAGCAATCTCAACACGTTCATCAATCCGTGGGAGATCGGACGGCTTCTGCCCCAGCTTCCCCTCCAGAATTATTTCCAGTATGAGGGAATGGCTTATCTCGGAGCCGGTATACTGATGCTGTTCGTCATAGTCGCGGCCGGCATGGTCTTCCGGATGGCAAGGCGCGTTCCCGAGGAAGCATTCCATTCGAAGAAGATATACGGAAGGGTCACGATCATACTCGTTCTCGTATCCGTGATCGTGGCTGTAGTTCCGAACGTTTCATATAACGACATGATGCTGCTGTGGATCCCGTATCCCAAGCGGGTCGAGGATATCCTGTCGATATTCCGCTCGAACGGGCGCCTTATATGGCCGGCGATGTACATACTTATCACGGCCGCGGTAAGCTTTACCGCATACACTTTCAGGCATGTGAGGATCATAGGAGCGATCGTCCTGGCCGGTGCGCTCATACTGCAGGTTACCGACATGAGGGATGCGTTTGTCGCGCGTCACGATCTGTACCTTGAGGAGCACGGCACCGACACGCTGTGGGACGATGAGGAGATGAGCGCGTTTGTCGACGGGCAGAAGGAGTTCATCTTCATGTACACCGAGAATGACATAACGCTTCCGACCGGATACTACGCATATCTTCACAACATGCGCCAGAACAACTATTATTTCGCAAGGGATATAGAAGATAAAGTCAGGGAGAACATAGATCTGTACCGCTCGGAGCTTGCCAGCGGGAATCTGCGTGACGGTGCGGTCTATGTCTTAAGACAGGAGGATTACGATAAGGATAAAGGATTCTATGACGCGATCGATGCCGCGAGGCTCGATAAGTTCGATCATGTGATGCTGAAGGCAAAGTGATAGGACCGATTCCGGAAGATAAAAAAACCGCCCGACATAATCGCCGGGCGGGTGATCTTCGATCAAAGACTCTTAAACAACGTACTGCTTAAGAACTTCCATAACATCATCAGCGTTGCCTTCGGTATGGATATTAAGATCGATGGGCTTTGAAAGGTCCAGACTGAAAATACCCATAATGGACTTGGCATCGATAACGTATCTTCCCGATACAAGATCGAAGTCGTAGTCAAACTTTGTGATGTCATTAACAAAAGACTTAACCTTATCAATTGAGTTTAATGAAATCTGTACTGTCTTCATGAAAATTCCCTCCTTTTTCATTTTCTTAACTTAACCTATTCTCTTCGTTTACAGTCATAATATAACTGTGCGCGAAATAAAAGTCAATTCTCAAAAAACACCAAAAATACGGAGTTTCACAATGAAAAAGGTAGCATTTCACAACCTCGGTTGTAAAGTCAATTCGTATGAATTGGATGGAATTTCACAGATGTTCCAAAAACGAGGCTACGAAATTGTGGATTTTGCACAAAAAGCAGACGTTTATATTGTCAATACATGCACGGTAACAAATATCGCGGACCGCAAGAGCAGGCAGATGCTCGGTCGCGCGAAACGCCTAAACCCCGACGCCGTCGTTGTTGCTGCGGGCTGTTTTGTGCAGAATGACCCCGAAGCCGCCGCGTCCTGCGATTATATCGACATCGCGGTCGGCAACAACCACAAGGCCGAGATCGTCGACATCGTCGAATCCTTCCTCGCCCGTCCGGGCGAAAATCACACCGCACACGTTACGGTCAGTGATCTTGCAAAACCGTGCGAATACGAGAATATATCGATATCGGGAACATCGGGCCACACACGTGCGTTCATGAAGATCCAGGACGGATGCAACCAGTTCTGCAGTTACTGTGCGATCCCTCTCGCAAGAGGCAGGGCGAGGAGCCGCCGTATAGAAGATATAGAGGAAGAGGCGGAGCGACTTGCGAAGAACGGATACAAAGAGATCGTAATGACCGGTATCCATTTGAGCTCGTTCGGCCTTGATACGTACAACACGTTTGCGGATAAGGGAAACACAAACACGGCGCTTCTTGATGCGATAGAAAGGGTAGCTGCAAAGGCCGGGATAGAGCGTATCAGGCTCGGATCGCTTGAGCCGAGACTCCTGACGGAAGAATTTGTAAGGCGTCTGTCGAACATCCCGAAACTGTGCCCCCATTTTCACATATCGCTTCAGAGCGGATGCGACAGTGTTCTGGCACGGATGAACAGACACTATGATACCGCGGAGTTCGCACAGAAGGTCGCACTTGTCAGATGCTTTTTCGAACACCCGGCCGTAACGACCGACGTGATCGTTGGATTTCCGGGCGAGACGGAAGAGGAATTTGAGACAACCGTGAAGTTCCTTCGGAATGTCAACCTGTATGAATGTCATGTGTTCAAGTATTCAAGACGGAAGGGAACCGTGGCGGACAGGATGAAGGGTCAGCTGACGGACGCCGTAAAAAGCGCGAGGAGCGAGATCCTGATCAGGGAGTCGGAAGAGCGCAGGCGTGATTTTCAGTCGTGGTACGACGGGAAAAAGGTGACGGTGCTCACCGAGGATACGGAAGAGGCGGACGGCCGCATCTGGACGGTCGGATATACGCCCGAATATGTTAAGGTTTACATGCCCGAGACCGAAAGCGGAAAGATAACCGAAACCTTGTGTTTTGATGCTGTTTGGGGTATGATAGGAAAGGCAGGCAGGAGGTAGAACTATGCAAAATTTAGGAAACACCCAGTTTTTCAATGTTCAGACTGAGCCCGAGACGGGAGTGAAGGTTGTTCTCGAGACGGTTTATGATGCCCTTAACGAAAAGGGTTACAATCCCGTCAATCAGATCGTCGGATACATCATGTCCGGTGATCCGACATACATCACGAGTCACAACGGTGCCAGAAGCATGATCATGAAGGTGGAGAGAGACGAGCTCGTCGATGAGCTTTTGACATCATACATAAAGAGTAACGGATGGCACTGATATGCGCATCCTGGGGCTTGATTACGGAAGCCGGACAGTCGGTGTCGCGATAAGCGACCCGCTTTGTTGTACCGCGCAGGGAGTTGAGATCATCCGGCGTGAGTCCGAGAACAAGCTTCGCAAAACATTCGCACGGATAGAGGAGATCATCGGCCGGTACGGCGACGTTGAGGAGATCGTTCTCGGATATCCGAAGAATATGAACAATACAGTCGGAGACCGCGGACAAAAGAGCGAAGAGTTCAAAGCCGCTCTTGAGAGAAGATGCGGTCTTCCGGTCGTTTTATGGGATGAGAGACTGACCACCGTGGCGGCCGAGAGGGCCATGATGGAATCGGGGATACGCAGGGAAGATCGCGGCAAATATGTCGATGAGATAGCAGCGATGCTGATACTGCAGGGGTATCTTGATTACCGCAGGAATCAGACAGCGGACTGAGTTGTTATGGAAAAGATTAAGTTTGAAACGGATAACGGCGTCGAAGAGTTCTACGTGATCGATGAGACACGGATCAGTAACCGCAACTATCTGCTCGTTGCGGAAAGCCTCGAGGACGAGTCGGAGGCGCTGATACTCAAGGATATATCAAAGGGGACAGATGCGGAGGCCGTATATGTTCCGGTTGAGGATGAGGTGGAACTTGGTGCCGTGGCAGGAGTATTTGCCGAGAGTTTGGGAGATATAGATTTTGAATAACGGGAAGATGCGCATCATACCGCTGGGCGGACTGGACCAGATAGGTATGAACATCACGGCGTTTGAATATGATACGGACATTATAGTGGTCGATTGCGGCTTGGCGTTCCCGGAGGACGACATGCTCGGAATCGACCTTGTGATTCCTGACACTTCGTATCTTGAAGACAATATAGACAGGGTCAGGGGAATGGTGATCACCCATGGCCATGAGGATCATATAGGTGCGATCCCTTATGTCCTGCAGAAGCTCCCCGTGCCGCTCTATGGGACGCGGCTTACGATGGCGCTCATCGAGGGTAAGCTCTCGGAGCACGGAATGACGGATACTGTACAGCGCAACGTCGTCTCGTTCGGGGATGTTGTACGCTTCGGACAGATGTCGGTCGAATTCATCAAAACGAACCACAGCATCACCGATGCATGTGCGCTTGCGATAACTTCTCCCGTGGGAACGATAGTCCATACGGGTGATTTTAAAGTGGACTATACGCCGGTGTTCGGGGATCCTATAGATCTTGCGAGATTTGCTGAACTCGGGAAAAAGGGTGTTCTGGCACTCATGTGTGATTCGACAAACGCGGAGCGTCCGGGGTTCACGAATTCCGAGAGAACGGTCGGACGCGCGTTTGATACGATATTTGCTGATCATCAGAAATCCAGGATCATAGTTGCGACGTTCTCATCGAACGTTGACAGGGTCCAGCAGATATTCGATGCCGCACAGCGTTACGGCAGAAAAGTCGTCCTTGAAGGACGGAGCATGGTCAATATAATCAAGACGGCCATAGACATAGGGTATGTCAGCATTCCGGAAGGGATACTCATAGACATATCGCAGATCAAGAATTACCCCGACGAGAAGACCGTTATCATCACAACGGGAAGCCAGGGCGAGTCGATGGCGGCGCTCTCGAGGATCGCATCGAACATGCACAAGACCGTGTCGATCAAGCAGGGGGATGTTGTCGTATTTTCTTCCAATCCGATACCCGGCAACGAGAAGGCGGTCTTCAAGGTCATCAACGAACTGAGCCTTAAAGGTGCGGAGGTCATCTTCCAGGATACGCACGTCAGTGGGCATGCGTGCCAGGAAGAGATCAAGCTCATATATACGCTGACGCGTCCGAAGTTTGCGATACCCGTTCACGGTGAGCACAGGCATCTTATGGCGCAGAGGAACATCGCGGTCGATGTAGGCATACCGAAAGAGAACGTTAAGATACTCTCGAACGGTCAGATACTCGAGATAGATGAGGACGGCGCAAATGTAGTCGGAGACGTCGCAAACGGTGCGGTATTCGTTGACGGTCTCGGAGTCGGTGATGTCGGAAATGTTGTGCTTCGTGACAGACAGAGACTTGCCGATGACGGTATCGTTATCGTGTGCATGACGCTCGAGCCCGGAACGAACATCGTGATAGCGGGTCCCGTTGTAATGTCGAGAGGATTCGTTTACATCAAGGAATCGGACGAGTTCATGCTTGAGGCTACCGAGGTCGTCAGGCTTGCTCTTGAGAAGATACAGGATAAGAACATAACGAGCAGGAACAGGATCAGGGATAACATCAAGGATGCCCTTTCGAGCTTCATATGGAAGCGCATCAAACGAAGCCCGATGATCCTGCCTATCATCATGGAAAACGAGACCGGATTCGGAGACTGAAGATGCTTAGCGACAAGATGACGAAGACCGTTAAGACAGTTACGGCTGCACTCAGGGAAACGGAAGAGTATAAAGAATTTGAGGAACAGAAGAAGCGCGTGCGTTCCGATTTGAGAGCAAGGAATCTGATCGAGCGTGCGAGGGACATACAGAACCGTCTGACGGATCTGCCGGATGATGAACGCAACAACGATTACGCGGAATCACTTCAGGACGAATATGAGGACATCATGGAGAACTCCGCGGTCTACGAGTATTCAAAGGCCGAGTCGGCATTTGTCACGATGCTTCAGGAAGCACTCGGCATGATAATAGAGAGCGTGGATCTCGATATCTGATAAGGAAAAAGCAAAGGAACCGACATGAACATTAAGAATCTGGCCCTTGGTTTCATGGGCTTTATAGTAAGAGCATCAATACTTGCGATCGCGATACTGGTCATATTCAAGACCGGTCAGAAAGCATATGATTTCGGCTTCAGGATATTTACCGAGGAAGCGATGAGCCCGCCTCCGGGACGTGAAGTCGCTGTTACGATCGTGCAGGGAGACTCCACCGCGGATGTCGGAAAGATGCTCGAGGAAAAGGGTCTTATAAGGGACTACAAACTGTTCTGGGTACAGAAGAAATGCTCGGTATATGATGATGATATCAAGCCGGGATTTTATACTCTCAATACGTCGATGACCGCCGAGGATATGTTTGCGATCATCGCCGGAAGGAAAGAGGGCGAGGGAGAGTCCGATGAGGACGACGAGGATATCGACGAGGGCATGATGCCCGCGGATCCTTCGACCGAAGGAGAGAGCGCTCTTGACAAGGTATCGGGCGAATGGGAAGGTACCGAAGAGGAAGAAGGAGATATTCACGATCCGTACGACGAAGGCGGAACGGATGACGGCGACGGTGAGGCCGATGCCGGAGACGGCGGAGGCAACTGACATTGATCACAGACGAGAGGACTGCGATATACATTGAATCCTTAAGCGAGCCTCTTACCCCGTTTCTTGAAGAACTGGAAGCAAGAGCCGCAAAAGACGGGATCCCGATGATCCGCAAGAGTACGCAAAGCCTCCTGCGTTATGTTCTTGCCGCAAACCGGCCGGAGAAGATACTCGAGATAGGGACGGCGGTCGCGTTCTCGGCCGTATTCATGGCAACATACGGTCCCGGAAACGTTCACATCGATACGATAGAAAACTACGCAAAGCGTATAGAAGAGGCGAAGAAGAATATAGCCGCGGCAAAGGCTGAAGGTGCGATAAACCTTATCGAAGGTGATGCTCTCGAGGTTCTGGAAACACTGGTTTTGGAGCAAAGATCATATGACATGATCTTTATCGATGCCGCAAAAGCACAGTATCCGAATTACCTTCCACTAGCGAAGAGGCTCCTTCGGGACGGGGGAATACTCGTATCGGATAACGTACTGTTTGACGGTGATATAGTTCAGTCAAGGTTTGCGGTCAGAAGAAGGGACCGTACGATACATGCGAGAATGCGGGAATACCTGAGGTTGCTCTCGGAAGACAGGGAGCTTGTAACAACGATTCTTCCGGTGGCCGACGGAATGACTCTTTCGGTAAAGACAGCGGCAAAGACGCGGGGGAGATATGATGGGAAGATCGTCAAAGCCTGAACTACTTGTTCCGGCAGGAAGCCTTGAAGTATTAAAGACCGCGGTTACATACGGTGCCGATGCGGTATATATCGGAGGTGAGGAGTTCAGTCTTCGTGCCAAGGCGAAGAACTTTTCGAACGAGGACATGGCGGAGGGCATAAAGTATGCGCACGATCACGGCGTTAAGGTTTATGTGACCGCCAACATATATGCACATAACAAAGACATTGAGCCGGCAAGGGAGTATCTCGGAGAGCTTGGCCGTCTCGCACCGGATGCGATCCTTATAGCGGATCCCGGGATATTTACGAT
>JAFZRD010000116.1 GCA_017620055.1 Lachnospiraceae bacterium | reverse complement strand
GTGATATGACAGGTCCGGGAAACCGCATGCCGCATAGTCCATTATCCGGAATTCCCTTTCCGGATGAAGCACCGGATGTGATGTACGAAGCTTAATGAGTAACTTCGTAAAATCATATATCTCCTGAGTCGTTTTGTTCTGTCTCCATACGACCCATCCCGTTTCGTTATCCTGACAGTACGGATTGTTGTTACCGTTCTGTGTATTGCAGTACTCGTCCCCCGCAAGCAGCATCGGTGTACCCTGTGCGAGTATCAGAAATACGAGTGCATTCTTGATCTGCTTTATGCGAAGTGAGATTATCGATTTCTTCCTGGACATTCCCTCAACGCCGCAGTTCCAGCTGTAGTTAAAGTTCTCGCCATCCGTGTTGTCCTCACGGTTCTCCTCATTGTGTTTGTAATCGTATGACACGAGATCCCTGAGCGTGAATCCGCAATAATCGGTTATGAAGTTGACCGTATGTACATCGGAAGGATTCAGCCGCTGTCTGTAGAGGAAGTCGGCTATCTGATTTTCATCGCTCTTTAAGAACTTGCGGCATGTGTTCATGAAATCGGAATTCACGAACGCCATGTTCCTGTTGCAGCCATATTTCTTATGTACGATCGAATCCTTGTCAAAGAACGGATTATATATTTTGCGGTCACGAAGATAAACGTCTGCCGCGATCATATCCATCGGGATGTCCGAACCCATCAGGAAGAATCCGTCGACATGATACTCTCTTGCCCAGTACTCCAGTATATCGGGAATGAACGATTTGTTGGCCGTATCCGGGAAATAGAATCGCATTATGACTTCGATTCCGGAAGCGTGAAGCGCTTTGACCATGGACTTGAACTCGCCCACCGGATCGCCGTTCGAATAGGATGCTTTCGGCATGTAATAACAGCCCGGGGCAAATCCCCAGTAATTGATCCTTGGTGTATCATCGGAAGGATCAGCTTTGTAATCGATCGCATCCATCGTTTTGGCTGTGCTCTTCCTTGTTATCTCGTCAAATTCATAGCAGGGCATCAGAACGATCTGGTTGACTCCCAGATCCTTCAGATGAGGGATCTTCTCGACGATACCTCCGAACTTGCCTCGGCTTGTAACCTTCGATGATGAATGCGCGGTAAATCCGCGAACGTGAAGCTGATATGCGATTATGTCGTTGAATGCAAGGGAAAGAGGCCTGTCATCGCCCCAGTCGAAAGAATCGTTATATATGAGACCGTTGTCGACGGCACCTTTGCCGTCGCCGAATCTTCGCAATGCCGTTGAGTTGCGGGCAAAGGCATCAAACTTTCTGATACCGTCCGCTTCGTAACAGTATGAAATGTTCTTACTCGCGTTTACGATACACGAGCAGGTGCCGTTTGCGCATCTGTGATCGTCCATGTTGACGTGATCGATCATGTCGCCTTTATCGTTGAAGATCTGAAGTTCAAGTGTCCTCTTGTAGGGAATGCATGTCGTGAACTGAATACCGTCCCGAACCGGAACAGCACCCATCGGATAACCCGCTCCGGTAACATGATTCTGTTTTGATCCCGAATAATCTGTCATATAAGATAACCGAACTCTTCCTCCGAATTTGCGCGAACATTGATATTATAAAGAAAACAGCGCATGTTTTCAAGGAAAAAGCGCCAATATCATTGATTATTGATGCTTATTTTGATATAATCAGCGCAATTCCCAAGAAAAGAAACGGATAAAGGAGCGAAATGATGCAACCCATCGCTGAAAACGACGATACAGATATGACCGTGGAACTCGAACTGACCGACGGCAAGAAAGTCACATGTGCCATAGTCACGATACTCACTGTTAACGGTAAGGACTATATAGTGCTTCTTCCTCTTGATGAAGACGGCAGTTCATCCGAAGGTGAGGTATGGTTTTACGGTTACAGTGAGGACGAGAACGATCCGAACGTTGAACCGGAGCTTACATACATATCGGATGACGATGAATACGAAGCCGTCGCCGATGCTTTTGACGAGTATCTCGACAACGAGGAATTCGAGCTCATGAAAGACGAATAAGTCTGTAAGAGTCCGTTATATACCTTTTCTTTGATGCCGACTCCGCCGCAAATCTCGACGGACGTTTCCCGTGCTCGGTACTTATTGTACACATATAGAGCTTTTCTTTTGCACGGGTCATCGCGACGTACATAAGTCGTCTTTCCTCTTCCGCATTTCCCCACATATTCCTGTGATGCGGGAACAGTCCTTCCTGCAGTCCTATCACGAACACGCATTTAAATTCAAGACCTTTTGATGCATGTGCGCTCATCATCTTCGGAGTGACACCTCTCTTTTTGGCAACCCTTCGCAAGAGTCTCGCACAGTGCTCACTTCTGTAGAGTACAGCTATCTCCTTCATTGTACAGACACCGTCTCCCACAAACTTTTCGATCGTATCGCATACATACGCCGCCTGAACATCGCTGCTTTCCGAATTGACTATATAGACCTCTCCTCCGGACATGGAAGGAAGGTGCCTCTGCATGGGTCGGTCCATCCTGTCGAAATTGTGCCTGATAAGGCTGTCCGCGGCTCCTATCACATTTTCGCAGCATCTGTAATTCATCGTAAGCGTGACCCTGCGGCAACCGGGATACTGTCTGATGAATTTCTTCATGAGCTCAGGGCGCGCTCCCCTGAATGCATAGATCGACTGATCGTCATCCCCTACCGCGAACACATTACGCTCATCTCCCGCAAGGAGCCGAAGAACATCGTACTGTGCCCCGTTTATGTCCTGGAACTCGTCAATGAGAAAATATCTGTATCTCTTCTGCCACATTCTCAGAACGCTTTCATGCTTATAAAGGATATCGCGACACCTCGTTATCATGTCGTCAAAATCGATCAGACCCGATCTTTCAACGAGCCTCCTGTAAGCCGCGTTTACGGTGCAAAGATCATTTCTCTCACACTCATCCATTCCACGTCCCGCTTCGCTCTTCTCATAAAAATCCTCACCGAAGTTTTTGTACGCGGATATGATCCCGAGGATCTCTTCCGTGTTGTCTTCGTTTGAAAAGAGCTCCGATCCGATATTCTCCTCTCTCATAACCCGGCTCAGGAATTCCTTCTGTTCCTCTTCGGTAATAAGGCGTTTTATGTCGGGGTCATAGGTTCGGAGTATATGATAGAACACGGCGTGAAATGTCCCGAATGTAACAGGGAGCACCTCATCTTCTGTCCGCCTTTTGAATCTGGCCTCCATTTCGCAGGCGGCTTTCTTGGAAAATGTTATGACAAGAATACTTGAAGGATCGATGCCCTTCTCCTTTGTCATGATCCTGATCCTCTCGACAAGAAGATGCGTCTTACCGCTTCCGGGACCGGCCAGCACCAGCATCGGACCGTTCGTGTGATGTGCCGCGATATACTGTTCCTTGTTAAGTTTCATCGATACACCTTTCTCTATATGATTAGCACACTGAGGGAAAATATATTATAATTATCCGTGATCAACAAAGGAGACTGATACAGTTATGAAATGGCATCTATCCGAATACAATCTGAGTGCGAAGATCCCAGAAGAAGATATATGGGCGATAGTCAATCTGTACAAGGGGACGGTAACTCCGATGAGCGCCGCAACTCTTTATGCACTGGCAAATCTGTCGGAACTTCCCGATGATACACCGATCCTTCAAAAGCTTGCAAAACGCGGTCTGATCACGGACTTTGACGAGAAAGCTTCACTCGAGACGATGGCACGGATGGCATGTGCATTCCCGCACGGTGTGGGTCTTACGATATGTCCGACTATGGGATGTAACTTTGACTGTCCGTACTGTTTCGAGGATCACCGTCCCGAAAAGATGAGCGGGAAGACTCAGGATGATGTGATCACACTTGCAGAGAGGATCTTAGAACATTCGGGTACAAAGAATCTTTCGGTTTCATGGTTCGGCGGTGAACCTCTTCTTGCTCCCGAGATAATCAGCTCCCTTTCGAAAAGACTGATCGCGCTCTGCGAAGAACGCGGAATAAAGTACAAAGCGGGGATCGTCACGAACGGTTATCTCCTCGATCAGAAAACGGCCGACATGCTTGGAGAGGCGAAGGTAACCTACGCGCAGATCACACTCGACGGTATCGGGGAAGCTCACGATGCAACAAGACATCTTGCGGGAGGCGGACCGACCTTTGACAGGATAACGGAGAATCTGCGGACCGTGAAGATGCCGTTTCGTGTAAGTATCCGGCATAATGTCCATATTGATAATATCGATCAGCAGAAGGTACTTAAGGAATATGTGGAACGCATTGCCGAAGAATCCGGTAACAGGATCGCGTACTATGCAAGCCCTGTTTCGGATAACAAAGCCGCAAGGGACCGCGGCAGCGATGTGAACACACTTTGTGTGACCGACAGTTCCGAAGTAGGCATCAAGCGTGATGTGGCGCGTCTTACACCTGCGATAGGACATTACTGCATGGCACATTTACTCTGGGGTATCGGTATCGACGCCATGGGACGCCTTCATAAATGCTGGGAGACGGTCGATAAACCGGAGGAAAGTTTCGGAAATGCAGCCGACTGGAATCCGACGGATCCGTTCAATACGGCAACATATCCGGATAAACTGACATCTTATCTGAACAGTGCGGGTGTTCTTGATGATGAGGAATGCAGATCGTGCAAATGGCTGCCCGAGTG
>JAFZRD010000115.1 GCA_017620055.1 Lachnospiraceae bacterium | reverse complement strand
TGCGTCCTTTCATTTGAATCATGAACAGTTATTTACTGTTTATTTCGGATGAACGGGAGAAAAACTTAATACAAAATGACCTCTTCCGGGCCCGTATCCCGTAAAGAGGTCATTATCACGTCTTATCAGAACTCGAATACCGCAGCACCGTATGCCGCCAGCGGATATGCTATCGAGTAGTCCCTGTTGTCCCAACTGATCTTCTCGGCCGTAAATGTCTTCTTCGTCGGTGTTTCCGACTTGCCTCCGAACCGCTTCTCATCCGCATCGAGCAGGAGTTTGTATTTACCGCTCTTCGGAACGCCGACCCGGTAATCGCCGCGTTCGATCGGTGTAAAGTTTAAGACGAACAGCAGGCTCTTCTTCCTTGCCCTGTCATACCGGACAAATGAATATATGCTCTTGTATGTGTCATCCGCATTGATCCATTCAAATCCTTCATATTCATGATCGAGCTCATACAGGCACGGATAGGTATTATAAAGTGACAGGAGCTCTCTTACATAACTTTGCATTCCCGAATGAAGATCATCACCAAGGAGCGACCAGTCAAGTTCCCTGTCCTCGCTCCACTCGGTATCCTGAGCGAATTCCTGTCCCATGAACAGAAGTTTCTTACCGCAATGGCCGAGCATATACGTATAAC
The DNA here is from genome assembly GCA_017620055.1 of Lachnospiraceae bacterium. The sequence goes on along the minus strand of JAFZRD010000115.1, from coordinate 3,417 downwards.
CGACCCTGAGGTTTGCGAACTTATCAACATAGAACCCGGGCATCTTGTTCAGCATCGAACACTTAAGATGAACGACTTCATCGTGCGAAAGGACCAGTATGTACTTCTCCGCCTGATTATAGCTCATGGCGAAAGTCATCTTATAATGGTTGTCTCTCCTGAATATCGGATCGAGCTTCATGTAATCGCAGAAATCATGCATCCATCCCATATTCCATTTGAAAGTGAATCCGAGGCCGTCGTTCTCCGGGATATCCGTAACCTTGGGCCATGCGGTGGATTCCTCCGCGATCATCATAACGCCCGGGAACACTCCCTTAATATAGGAATTCAGATGCTTGAAGAACTCGATCGCCTCGAGGTTGTGATTGCCGCCGTACTTGTTCGGTATCCATGCACCGTCCTTCTTGCCATAATCAAGATACAGCATCGATGCGACGGCATCAACACGAAGGCCGTCAATATGAAATTCCTTCAGCCAGAAAATGGCGTTTGCTATGAGGAAGTTCTTGACCTCGAGCTTACCGTAATCGAATATCTTCGTACCCCAGTCGGGATGTTCTCCCTTTCTCGGATCCGCATATTCAAACAGCGCCTGTCCGTCGAAATCGGCCAGTCCGTGCGCATCTCTCGGAAAGTGTGCGGGAACCCAGTCAAGGATGACGCCTATGTTGTTCTTGTGGAACTTGTTGATCATATATGCGAAATCCTGGAGCGATCCGTATCTGGTAGTCGGAGCATAATACCCCGTAACCTGATATCCCCAGGATCCGTCAAACGGATGCTCGGCAATACCGATCAGCTCAATATGCGTATAGTGCATGTCAAGCAGGTACTCCGTCATCCTGTCGGCAAATTCACGATATGTATAGAAGCCCTCGTCCTCGCGTCCGGGGTGTCTCATCCATGAACCGATATGACATTCATATATAGCAATGGGAGATTCGAACAGATTTGTTTTGGCTCTCTTCTTCATCCATACCGAGTCGCCCCAGCGGATGTTCGTATAATCCGCGGTAACGCTCGCCGTGCCTGGACGAAGTTCGGCCTTGTTCGCGAAAGGATCGGCCTTGTAAAGCTTATCCCCTCGCTTTGTGATGATCAGATACTTGTAGAGGCTGTCGATACCCATTCCGGGAACAAATATCTCATATATCCCTGCAGGCTCGAGCCTTGTCATATGATACTCGTCTTCATTCCATCCGTTATGGTCTGTGATAAGACGGACTTCACATGCATTCGGCGCCCATACGGCAAAATATACTCCCTTTTTTCCGTCCTTCTCGCAAAGGTGAGCTCCGAGCTTTTTGTAGATATCATAATGCGTGCCAGTCCCGAACAGATACATATCCATATCCGATATGAACGGACTGATCTTCTTTGCTGCCGCCATGTGTTAACCCCCTGTGATCAGTTTTAATTCAGAAAATCCTTCTCTCTCAGAATGATGAAATCGTCGTCATCATATCTCTTTGCCAGCAGAACATCCATGAAATGCGACATGTTCTTGCGGTCGACGTGCCTGATGGCATTATCGACGATCTCGATCACTTCGTCGACACTGACGACATGATCGATGGTCTGCATATCGCCTATCTTATTGTACAGCGCGAGAGTACCCATATCGTCTATGCTGTACTCAAGCTCCCTTGCATAACCTTTTGCATAAGCGACAAGATCCGAGTTGGAAAAATCATCTATCACGATCCTCGCATCAAACACGGTCTTGGTCTCCACGCAGCCGTTTAATAGCGGCTCAAGGGAATCCTTCTCTCCTTCGAATACAACAAGTATGAAATCTACTTCGTTCTGAAGCGTTTCGGTTATCGTATTAAGTGTTACCGGTGTGAGTCCGCCGGCATTCTCGACTATAAGAGCTCCGTTTCTGAGCTTCTGGAGCGTCATCGGGATGTTCTTTTTATTAAGAGCTTCTCCCGAGATCTTGGCAACTTTTCCGGAGAACGATGAATCCATCGACTGGATCGCCTTGACGATATCGATCGCAAGACTCTTTCTTCCGAAGTTCTCGGAACCCATGACGATAACGTTTCCTCTTGATGCCTCCATCCTCATGTCATCCATGACATCGACGATCTGGGCCTTAAGAGATTCTATCCCTTCAAACCTTCCGAATATCGCCATCTCGGATTCATCAAAATCCCTGCGGCTCGTTACGCTCTCATCGAGCTTCATCCACGAAGGATGATTTGCTCTCTTAGTTCCTGATTCCTCTTCAGCGGAGTATTCTTCCTCTATACCCGCTTCATAACGCATCCTTGCCTCGATCTCTTCCTGGGGTATCGGACGGGTCTTGAGCATGTCGTCTACTTCATCGGGCTGGTCGATAGTCTCCAGCTCCTCGACTTCCCCGAGATCATCAACGCTGTAAGGATACTGTATAGGTGCTGTCAGTCCGTGACGGACCGCGTTCTTTTCATCATCGTTTTCTGCGGAAGGCTCCTGCTGCTCTTCCTCCACAGCCTCTTCTTCACTCTCCTCTGTGGCCGGCTCCTCTGCAGACGGCTGAACGGACACTGCAGGCTGAATCGGCTCCTCTGCCTCTTCGGAAGGTTCTTCTTCATCTTCGGGAAGATCGGGCTGTTCAACTTCTTCGATCTCCTCGGCTTCACCGTAGTCCTCGGGTTCGGGCTCGGTCACCTCGGGCTCTTTTTCTTCCTCTTCGGGCTCGGGGATCTCACCTGTCATTCTCTTGACAAGTTCTTCATCCTCTTTTCTGATCTGCGCTATGTGTCCGCCGTATTCTTCTTCAAGCGTAAGCTTTCTTCCGGAAGGAAGTACATCTCCCTTTATGGGTACATCGGGGATCTTCGGCTCTTCGACGGTCTCGGCAGGAACAGTTACTTCGGGAATTATCGGAGTCTCGGCGTTCGGAAGGAAATCGGGAATGGTACCCGTGATCGATGCCTTGGCCGGTCCGTTGATCCTTGCTCCCGATTCGGTTCTCTTGACATTTTCCCTGTCAAATACCGGAGACGGGATCGTTGTTCTCGTTACAACGCCTTCTTTGTCGTCTTTTAAAACTTCTTCTTTGAGTTTGCTCTCTTCGGGGGCAGCCGACTCTTCGGGCTCCGGAGTATCCTGATCCTGAGCTGCCACGCTTTCCAGTCCCGGAATGACTCCCGCGAGCTGGGCCATAATATCCTGGGTCTGCTCTTTGGATCGGCTGAGGATCTGCTGCTTGCGCTGCTCCTCACCGTTCTTCTTCTTGGCTTCCCAGTCTTTCATGAAATCGCTGAGATCTATCTGCCCGGGAACCTGTTCATCCGCCGTATTTTCCGGTTCCGGTGTCTGCGGCTGTACTGCCGGCTCCTGTCGCATCACCTGCTGTACTGCCGGTGCTGGTGCAGGTTCGGATACAGGTGCAGGTGCGGGTGCCGGCTCAGGCTCGGGCTTAAC
>JAFZRD010000013.1 GCA_017620055.1 Lachnospiraceae bacterium | reverse complement strand
CGGAACGGCGAACTATACAAGCCCGAGAACATGGACTTCGGCGACGGTCCGTCCGACAAGAGGAAGGATCCCCCGGAACGTTTCGACCCTGAAAACATGCCCGAGGGATTCGACCCCGAGAAAATGAAGGAGACGGGCAAATTCCCCGACCGCGGAGGATTCGGCGAAGGTGATTTTCCGGGCGGTGGCCCGGGAGGCGGTCCCGGAGGATTCGGCAGCGGAGGCGGCTCCAATCTCGAATACACTGACGATGAGCTCGACAGCTACTCAACGATCTGGAATGGTGCTGTCACGGATTCATCCAAGGCCGACCACAAGCGTGTCATAAAAGCGCTGAAAGCAATATCGGAAGGCGACCTTGAGACGCTCGGGCAGTATATGGATATCGACAACCTGCTCAAGTACATGGCAGTACACGAGTTCGCCGTTAACGGAGATTCCCTGAGCGGCAGTATGGCGCACAACTACTACCTGTACGAAAGCGAGGGACAGCTCAACATCATCCCGTGGGACTACAATTTGTCGTGGGGCGGAATGTTCGGAGGTGGCGACAGACAAAAGGATAAGTCCGATTCATCTGAAATCGGGGCATCAGACGCCACCAGCATGATCAACGACCCCATCGACGATTCATGGGGGTCCACAAGCTTCTTCGACATCCTTCTTGAGAACGAGGAATACAACGCAAAGTATCACGAGTACCTTCAGATGCTCGTTGATTACGTCGGGAACGGGGAATACGAGAAGGTGACAAGCCGTATACACTCACAGATCGATGAACTCGTCAAAACGGATCCTACGGCGTTCTATACATACGACGAATACGAAGCCGCAACGACAATGCTCGACGAAGTGATACACCTTCGCGCCGAGAGCATACAGGGACAGCTGGACGGCACGCTCCCCGACACGTCCGAAGGACAGGCGGCCGACTCTTCATCTCTTATTGACGGTACCGGAATAGATACTTCCGTCATGGGCAGAATGAACGGAGGCGGGGGTCCCGGCGACGGCGGGGGCGGATCGGAAAAGCCCGCACAAAAAGAATAAAAAATGGTATAATAATATCAGAGAACAACCGAACGGAGGTGATCGCATGAACAAAAAAGTGATAGGCATCATCGTCGCCGTACTTGTCATAGGCGCCATTATCGGCTCGGCGATACTGTTCAAATACCTGTCCCGCATTCCCGACAATCTTCCGGGAACGATCGGCAACACTTCCGGTAATCTCAACAACAAGGGGCTTGTCTGTGAGAGCGACGGATACATTTATTTTGCGAACCTTTCCGACAACCACTATCTGTACAGGATGAACCCCGACGGCTCGGATCCCGTTAAGGTCATCGAGGTTCCCGTCCAATACATCAACGCCGGCGGCGATTATCTCTACTTTTATTTCGACGATCCCGGCGGAACAAAGTTCATGGGCATATCCGGCAGGATGAACGGCATATACAGACTCAAAAAAGGCGAAGAAGATTTCGTCTGCCTGGACAAATGCATCTCCGGCGTGCTCAATCTGATCGACAGTACACTCTACTTCGAACACTACGACAAGACCGACGGAATGCAGCTGTACAGCTCATCTCTCGACGGCAGCGAAAAGGGGCTGTGCGTTCCCGAGATAATCAATCCGGCATGTGTCGTTAACGGTGACATCTACTACAGCGAGCAGGATTCGCAGAAGCTCAAGATATACAGACCCGGCACTTCCGAAGGGCGTATCTTCATGGACTACGCGGTCTACAACCCGGTAGTCGAAGGAAGCGATCTGTATTTCATGAACATGAACGACGATTACTGTCTGTACAGGTATTCACTTTCCGAGGGGACTCTGACCAAGATAACCGATGAGCGTGTGGATACGTTTAATGTTTACGGAGGAATGATCTTCTACCAGAGAAACAGGAATCCTGCGCTGATAAGAGTCAGTGCGGACGGACGCGACCCGATCGTGATAGCGGAAGGCGAGTACGAGAACATCAACTGCACGAACACGTATACCTTCTACTCTCCGTTTAAGGAAGATGCGACATTTATAACTTATACCTTCGGCGGCAACGGCGAATCGGCGAGATTCGCACCGTTTGACACGAAGGAATGATCATTTATCATCGAGCTCATCAAGGAGCCGGCTTATCGATTTACCGAGCACCGGGTGCACTGCATTCGGTGCTATTTCTTTGAGCGGACGAAGGACAAAATCACGGTTTGTCATATCCGAATGCGGGATCACCAGATCCTCTTCTTCATATACGATATCGTCATACAGAAGTATATCCAGATCAAGCGTCCTCGGGCCCCAGTGAACGGTACGCTCTCTTCCCTCCGCATTCTCCGCCTCATGAAGCACATCAAGGAGCTGCCCCGGATCAAGGAGCGTCTCAAGCTTTACAGCCCCGTTGAGAAAATCATCCTGCTCCACTCCTCCGTAAGGCTCGGTCTCTATAAGCTCCGATTCACGGATCACGCGTATATCCTCATTCGACTTCAATCTGTCGATTCCTGCCCTGATATGAGCTTCTCTGTCTCCCATGTTCGATCCGACAGACAGATAAACCGTGTGCCATCCGCGCCTGATCGTTATACTGACGCACTCGAGAGGCAGTCCTATCGGAGCCCATGGCTTTTTGACCGTGACCTCGACTTCGCGCACGATCGAAAGATTATGAAGAAGCCTTTGTGCGAGCCGCTCTGCCACAGTCTCGATCAATTGGCACCTGTTCGTCTTCATCCATTCGGTTATGTCGGTACATACGTCCGCATAGTTAACGCTTCTGGCAAGATCATCGGTCCTCCCCGCACCGGATGCATCGAAGAACATCTTCACGGACACAAGGAATTTCTGTCCGAGATTGGCTTCCTCCTCGAACACCCCGTGGTTTGCAAATACTTCAAGATTATCGATAGTGATATGATCCATTATCATTCCTCACTCTGTGCGCTGCACACGGCCGTCAGCATCTTAAGAGCCCTCACGTTTTCGGAAACGTCATGCACCCTTACGATCCCGACTCCCGCAAGCGATGCGAGCACCGTTGTTACAAGCGTTCCCGGAAGGCGCTCGTCCGTCGGCACATTCAAGACATTTCCAATAACAGACTTTCTCGAACACCCGAGAAGCACCGGATATCCGGTCTGCGTCATAAGCGGCAATTCATTCAGTATCCGCAGGTTCTCCTCCTGCGTCTTCCCGAATCCGATCCCGGGATCGAGTATTATCTTATCCCGCTCTATCCCGCATGCTTCGGCTGCTTCCGCCATCTTCACGAGAGCATCGGCAAAGGAGTTGACATAACTTTTTTCATATGTCATCACGAAGAATGCGCCGGTCCTCTTTACGACATCAAGCATCTCCCCCGGTGCATCCACACCTTCAACGGTATTGATGATATCGGCTCCCGCAGCCATCGCGGCTTCCGCCACTGCCGGCTTCGTCGTGTCGACCGATATCGGGATGTCAGTCAGATCTCGCAGGGCTTCTATGACCGGAATAACCCTTTCGATCTCGACATCCTCAGCCACCTTTTCGAATCCCGGACGCGTCGATTCGCCCCCGATATCGATGATAGCGGCACCTTCCTCTATCATTGAGACGGCATGTTCGACGGCCTTATCTACCGAATTATGTAAACCACCATCGGAAAACGAATCCGGGGTCACGTTCAGTATCCCCATCACATATGTTGTCCGTAACAGATCAAATTCGCTGTTTCTTATCTTCATTCTAATACTCTATGCTCATCACGAGCTTCTCCGGGCTCTTGTGGCACTTATCAACCGCAGCGCACATATAGCACTTGCGCGACAGCTTGTCCGCCCGGTAAAGAAGACCCGCAAGATTTCTCTCGCCCTTTACTGCCTCGTTCCCGTGCTCCCTGATCGCTTTTGTGATCTCTTTTATCTCACCTGCGGTAAAATCACACTCGCACAGTATCGACGGCGCAATGGCCGCACTCGCGCTCTCGTGCGGAAAATCCTCGGTGTACTGTTTCACT
>JAFZRD010000012.1 GCA_017620055.1 Lachnospiraceae bacterium | reverse complement strand
TTCTCGGGAACGACCTTAATGAGGGATTTAAGATCCTGGAGGACCATCATTCTTTACTATAACTTTTAGGGAGTTTTTGTATATATGGATTTTAAACTTCATTCTGAATATCAACCTACAGGCGACCAGCCGCAGGCCATAAAAGAGCTTGTCGAAGGATTTAGGGCAGGCAATCAATTCCAGACACTCCTCGGGGTTACGGGTTCCGGCAAGACCTTCACGATGGCTAATGTGATAGCTGCTCTGAACAAGCCGACATTGATCATCAGTCATAACAAAACCCTCGCCGGACAATTGTATTCTGAGATGAAAGAGTTCTTTCCCGAGAACGCGGTGGAGTATTTTGTATCCTATTACGACTATTACCAGCCCGAGGCCTATATTCCGTCATCGGATACGTATATCGAGAAGGATTCATCGATAAATGACGAGATCGATAAGCTCCGGCTCTCGGCGACGACATCGCTTTCGGAGAGGCGTGATGTCATAGTCGTAGCGTCCGTGTCATGCATATATGGCATAGGATCACCCTCGGATTATCAGAACATGTGCGTGTCGCTCCGGCCGGGTATGCAGAAGGATCGCGACGACGTGGTACGTGAACTCATAGAGATCAGTTACGAGCGCAATCAGATCGACTTCGCGCGCGGACGTTTCAGGGTTATGGGCGATACCGTCGAGGTCTTTCCGGCATGGGAGAGTGAGTACGGCATAAGGGTCGAGTTCTTCGGCGACGAGATCGACAGGATATCGGAGTTCGATCCGCTGACCGGCAAGGTGCACTCCACACTCAATCACTTTGCCATATTTCCGGCATCACATTACGTTATCCCGAAGGACAAGCTTACAAGAGCTGTGTCGACCATAGAGGAAGAACTGGCTGAACAGGTCCGCTTCTTCAAGAGCGAGGATAAGCTGATAGAGGCGCAGCGCATAAGCGAGAGAACGAGATTCGACATAGAGATGCTCCAGGAGACCGGATTCTGTTCCGGGATCGAGAATTATTCAAGACATCTGACGGGTGGTAAAGCAGGGGATCCGCCTTATACCCTGATGGACTATTTCGGCGATGATTACCTTATCATCGTTGATGAATCACACATGACGATACCCCAGCTCGGAGCGATGTATAACGGCGACCGTGCAAGGAAGACTTCGCTTGTCGATTATGGCTTCAGACTGCCTTCTGCCAAGGATAACCGTCCCTTGAACTTTGGCGAGTTTGAAGGTAAAATAGACCAGATGATGTTCGTGTCCGCAACCCCGGGACCGTACGAGGAAGAGCACGAACTGATGAGAACGGAACAGATAATCAGACCGACGGGACTTCTCGATCCGGAAGTTACGGTGAAGCCGACAAAAGGGCAGATAGACGACCTTATCGGCGAGATCCGTAAGGAGGTCAAAGCGGGCAATAAAGTGCTCGTCACGACGCTCACCAAGAAGATGGCCGAGGACCTTACGGCCTATATGAAGGATGTCGGGATCAGAGTCCGTTATCTTCACTCGGATATCGATACGTTCGAACGTGCGAAGATCATCCGTGACATGCGTCTTGACGTGTTCGATGTGCTGGTAGGCATCAACCTTTTGAGGGAAGGTCTTGATATTCCCGAGATAGGGCTTGTAGCCGTGCTTGATGCGGACAAGGAAGGGTTCCTGCGTTCAAGGACATCGCTCATCCAGACGATAGGAAGAGCCGCCAGAAACAGCGACGGCCGTATTATCATGTACGCCGACACGATGACCGATTCAATGAAGGCGGCGATAGACGAGACCGACAGAAGACGGCGCATCCAGGATGCATACAACAAAGAGAACGGCATCACCCCGACGACGATCAGGAAGGCGGTCCGTGATCTTATAAGCATCCATAAAGAGATCGCCAAAGAAGAAGCGGGATTTGCCAAGGATCCCGAATCCATGGATGAGAAGGAGCTCAGGAAGCTCATAGACAATGTCGAAAAGGGCATGAGACGTGCCGCGGCGGAACTTGATTTTGAGACGGCTGCAACCCTTCGCGATAAGATGATAGAGCTCAAAAAGCATTTGGAGGATCTGTAATTGGGCAGGATATCAATAGTAGTACCGACATATAATGAGGCAGAGAATGTCGGCAATCTCGTCAACCAGATAGATTATGCGCTCCGCGGGATAGAGTATGAGGTCATATTCGTTGATGATTCCACGGATGACACGCCCGAAGCGATTAAAAGAGTCATGGGCGAAAATCACAACGTCCGGATGGAACACCGCGAGACGGAAAAGGGGCTTGCGACAGCCGTGCTCAAGGGATTTTCGCTGGCAAGCGGGGATTATATAGCTGTTATGGATGCGGACCTTCAGCATCCGCCTGCGATCCTCCGGAGCATGTATGCGGTCATGGAAACGGGCGTTGATTTTTGCGTACCGTCAAGATTTATTCCCGGCGGAAGCGACGGTGGGCTCGGACCTTACAGAAAGCTCGTGTCCGGTGTTGCACGTTATATCGGAAAGATCGCACTGCCTTCGCTTCGCAAGATCACAGATCCTACGAGCGGACTGTTCATGTTCAGACGTGCGGTGATAGAAGGCGCCGATCTGCAGCCGATAGGGTGGAAGATAATGGTCGAGGTGCTCGCGATGGGCACATACAGGAGCGTTGTCGAGATACCTTACAAGTTCCAGGCGCGTCCCGCAGGCGAATCGAAATTGTCCTCAAAGGTTACGATAGAATATCTGAAACAGGTGGCACAGCTCATGAAAAGGGGCAGGAAGCAGACCGGTGTGACTGTTTCAAGATGGTCTGTCGAAAAGCTGAAGAATGAATTGGAAAAAATCAAGTAATGGTATTTAGTTCGGTCATTTTCCTGTGTATCTTTCTGCCGGTCGTATTGCTCGGCTATCATATATTGCCCGAAAAAGTCCGCGGGATATGGCTTCTTGTCGCAAGTCTCGGATTCTATGCATGCGGCGGTCCCAAGTATCTCATATATCTGATCGTTTCGATCGTATTCAATTATCTTGCAGGTATCGTAATAGCGTCGCTTCGCGAAAGATCAAAACGGAAGATCGCGCTCATCGCAGCGGTCCTGGTTAATATCGGCTCCCTTATCTATTTCAAATATACGGGCTTTTTCGTCGAGACATACAACATGCTCTTCGGTAAGGATACGATCATACCGAAGATCGTTCTGCCGCTCGGCATATCGTTCTACACATTTCAGTGCTTATCATACGTTATAGATGTTTATCGTGATGTGAACGACGGTTGCCCGAAAAAGATCTGCACGAAAGATCCGGTCAAATTTGCACTTTACATCTCAATGTTCCCGCAGCTTCTGCAGGGCCCCATCATACGATTTTCGGAGGTTAAGGATGCACTCGATCACCCGAGCGTTAAGATCGACGGGTTCGTAAACGGTATCGAGCGGTTCATCGTTGGCCTTGCCAAGAAGGCGATCATAGCAAATACGATCGGGGAAGTATGCGATAAGATATTTGAGATGGATACTACGGGAATGTCAACATCCGTGGCATGGCTCGGGGCCGTACTCTTTACGCTTCAGATCTATTTTGATTTTGCAGGATATACCGACATGGCTGTAGGTCTGGGTAAGATGTTCGGTTTTGATTTTGCGGAGAACTTCAACTATCCGTATATATCGAAGTCGGTAACGGAATTCTGGCGCAGATGGCACATCACGCTCGGAAGCTGGTTCAGGGATTACCTGTACATCCCGCTCGGCGGTAACAGGCGCGGTAATGTATACGTCAATCTTCTCATAGTGTTCCTTGCGACCGGCTTGTGGCACGGTGCGGCTTGGGGATTCGTTGTATGGGGTCTGTGGCACGGACTGTTCATGCTGATCGAGAGGGCGCTGAAAGGTCGGAAGTCGCCGATCGCCGTTCCGAAGGTTGTGTCGGACATATTGAAATGGGGATACACGATCCTTGCGGTATCGCTCGGATGGGTCATGTTCAAGATAGAGGATATCGAGCAGGCTCTGGCGTACATCAAGGTCATGTTCCACCTGGAGCATCACACCTACAATGCGTTTTCGCTCGGATTCTTCCTTGATGCAAGGCTTGCGTTCTTCCTGTGTATAGCTGTCCTGGCATGCGTTCCTTGGGCGCAGGTTCTCCCGAGATTTGCGAGCACACGGATAGCGCAGTTTACGGACAGTGACAAAACGGTACCGAGGATCGCAAGACATGCCTGCCTTATCGTGCTGCTCGTCATCAGTTTTGTATTTATCGTTAACACGACTTATTCACCGTTCATTTATTTTCAGTTTTAGTTTATGGGTAAGCTTAAGTTTGATAAAAACAGCATACCGTCTGTGGTGTTCATCGCCCTGTTCTGCCTGCTCCTTGTGCTGCCGGTCTGTTTCATGAACCTTAAGAAAAATCAGACGAGTGAGTATGAGAACAAGATGCTTGAGGAGTGGCCCGAATTCGAACTATCGGAAGATTACATGAAGTCCGTGTACAACTACGTCAATGACAGGATCGGATTCCGCGAGGGATCGATCGCCTTGTATACGGAAGCAAACAATGCGCTCTTCGGTGCGATGGTAAACCCTTTGTTCATGTGGGGCGAGGAGGGTCACATATACTACAAGGACAAGGATTATATCGCGGCGTACCAGAGGCTCAACACCGATGAGCGGTACATAGATTCCATGGTGGATTTCCTCGGGAAGACGAATGACTATCTGAATTCAAAGGATATCAGGTTCCTGTATTTCGTCTGCCCCGACAAGAAGACTATATATCCCGAGTATTTCCCGAAGACGGTTCATGTCAATGAGAGCAACGAATCGGTACTGCAGTATCTCGATAAAAAGATGGCCGCGACGGATATATGTTATATTAATCCGCGTGATGATCTTGAGGCGGCAAAGGGAGATGAGCTTCTGTATAACAAGCTTTATGACGTGACGCACTGGAACGACCGCGGAGCATTCATAGGGCATGAACTCATCGATCGGAAGATCCGCGAGTGGTTTGATGATGTTCCTCCTCTTACGAGGGACAACTTCGATCTAAATACCGTTCACGTGGATACACTTGATAATGCGAAGTTCGCGATCGATGAAGATGTGCCGCTGTACTCGCTGCGCGATGATCTGACCGCGGACTATACCGAACTTCTCAAGCCGGCCATGCAGTGCAGCACCGACACGTTCTACACGCATCATATTAACGAGAGCGCTCCGAACAACCGCAGGCTTCTCGTGTTCACGGACAGTTACTTCCAGTCATATCAGAAGTTCTATGATAACCGGTTTAAGGAAGTGTATTTCGTGCACAGACAGAACAGCGATTATGTTCAGTATTTCGTGAACCTGACTTTCCCGGATATGGTGATATTCGAGACGGCCGAAAGATCGATCTCAAGTGAGATGCCCATAACAAGTGATTTTACCGGATATTACTATGAACCTCCTTATAAGGGTGACGGGGTATACAGCGACGATCCCGCAGTGACATACGATATAACGGATGTTTCGGGAGGACGCGTGGAAGGGTCGAAGATCATCCTCGATCCGAACGATATGACATCGATATTCAGGATCGACGGTGTGGTGAACGCACCCATAGGTGCCGGTACGGTCGATGTGTATGCCAGGACCGATGACGAGTGCATTGAGACGGATTACCAGCTGCTTCACAGACAGTCGGAAGAAGAAGGTATCGACAGATTCTCACTCAGCATTCAGAGAAGGTTCATGGTGCAGTCGCAGATCGAGCTGTTCGCATACAGCGAGTCCGAAGGCAAGACATACCTTCTTGAAACATTCGAGGTAACATACGATGGCTGAAGCTAAGAGCCCCATGATCAGGATCAGGGGCGCCAAAGAGCATAACCTCAAAGACATAGATATCGATATTCCCAGGAATGAACTGGTTGTTCTGACGGGTCTGTCCGGTTCCGGAAAATCATCCCTTGCGTTTGATACGATCTACGCGGAGGGACAGAGGCGTTACATGGAATCCCTCTCGTCGTATGCGCGCCAGTTCCTCGGGCAGATGGAAAAGCCTGAGGTTGACTCGATAGAAGGCCTTCCTCCCGCGATATCGATAGATCAGAAATCAACGAACAGGAACCCAAGATCGACCGTCGGAACAGTTACAGAGATATATGATTATTTCCGACTTCTGTTTGCGAGGATCGGTGTTCCTCACTGTCCGAAATGCGGCAAGGAGATAAAACGCCAGAGTGTCGACCAGATGACGGATTCGGTCATGAGCCTTCCCGATGGAACGAAGATACAGCTTCTCGCACCGGTCGTAAGAGGCCGTAAGGGTGAGCATTCGAAAGTGTTCGAGCGCGCCGCAAAGAGCGGATATGTGAGAGTCCGTGTTGACGGCAATATGTATGAGCTGTCCGAGGATATAAAACTCGACAAGAACATCAAGCACAATATCGAGATCATAGTTGACAGGCTTGTCGTTAAAGAGGGCATCAACAAGAGGCTCACCGATTCGATCGAAACGGTGATGCAGTTATCTGACGGACTTGTGTACGTAGATGTCATAGACGGGAAGATGATGACTTTCTCGCAGAGCTTTTCGTGCCCCGACTGTAACATAAGCATTGACGAGATAGAGCCGAGGAGTTTTTCATTCAACAATCCGTTCGGTGCATGTCCCGAGTGTGCGGGACTCGGATACAAGATGAGATTCGATGAGGATCTTATCATTCCCGACAAGTCGCTCTCGATCATGGAGGGAGCGATAGCCGTTCCCGGATGGCAGTCGTGCAATGACAAGAGCAGCTTCACATATGCGACTCTCGATGCGATGAGGAAGAAGTACAGGTTCAGTCTCGAAACGCCTTTTGAGAAATATCCGAAAAGGGTTCATGACCTGATCATCGACGGCACCGGAGGAGAGGTTCTGAAGGTGTCATACAAGGGAATGCGCGGTGAAGGCGTATATGACGTTCCGTTCGAGGGACTCATCAGAAACGTTGAGAGAAGGTACCGCGAGACCGCATCGGAGAGTTCAAAGGCCGAATATGAGACGTTCATGAGGTTCACTCCGTGTGAAGCGTGTAACGGGATGAGACTGAAGCCGGGAGCGTTGGCGGTGACAGTCGGCGGCCTTAACATATATGAGATGACGACAATGTCTATAGTCCGTCTCAAGGAGTTCATTGACGGATTGAAACTTACGAAACAGCAGGAGCTGATCGGGGCGAGGATATTAAAGGAGATAAGGGCAAGGCTCGGTTTTCTTGTAGAGGTCGGACTCGATTATCTGACACTTGCAAGAGCCACCGGTTCGCTCTCGGGCGGGGAAGCCCAGAGGATAAGGCTTGCGACCCAGATAGGCTCGGGACTTGTCGGTGTTGCATATATACTTGATGAGCCGAGTATCGGACTTCATCAGAGAGATAACGGAAAGCTTCTCGGGGCACTCGCGAACCTCCGCGATCTCGGGAACAGCCTGATCGTCGTCGAGCACGATGAGGAGACGATGATGGCTGCGGATCATATCGTTGATATCGGACCGGGCGCCGGAAGCGAGGGCGGCAAGGTCGTTGTCAGCGGGACCGTATCCGACATAATGAAGTGCAAAGAATCGGTGACCGGCAAATACTTAAGTCACGAACTGTATATCCCGGTTCCGGCAAAGCGCCGCAAGCCGCAGAAGTTCCTGAAGATAAAAGGTGCATGCGAGAACAATCTCAAGAATGTTAACGTGGACATTCCTCTCGGTGTGTTCACGTGTGTCACAGGTGTCTCGGGTTCGGGCAAGAGCTCTCTTATTAATGAGATACTTTATAAGCGCCTCGCAAGGGATCTTAACCGGGCAAGGACGATACCCGGCAAACACGACAGGATAGAAGGCATAGGCGAACTCGATAAGATAATCGCTATCGACCAGTCTCCGATCGGAAGGACTCCGAGATCCAATCCCGCGACCTATACGGGTGCGTTCGACCTTATAAGAGACCTGTTCGCAACGACAAGGGATGCGAAGGAGAGAGGATACGCGAAGGGACGATTTTCGTTCAACGTAAAGGGCGGAAGATGCGAAGCCTGCAGCGGAGATGGTATAATAAAGATCGAGATGCATTTTCTCCCGGACGTGTATGTGCCGTGCGAAGTCTGCAAGGGCAAGAGATACAACCGCGAGACTCTCGAGGTCAGGTACAAAGGAAAAAACATTTATGATGTCCTTGACATGACGGTCGAGGAGGCACTGCCGTTCTTCGAGAACGTTCCTGCCATCAGAAGAAAGATAGAGACACTCAATGAAGTCGGACTCGGATACATCAAGCTCGGACAGCCTTCGACGACGTTGTCGGGAGGTGAGGCGCAGCGTATCAAGCTTGCGACCGAACTGTCGCGGCGAAGTACCGGAAGGACGATATACATACTCGACGAGCCTACGACGGGACTTCATTTTGCGGATGTTCACAAGCTTGTTGAGATACTGCAGAGACTGACCGAAGGCGGAAACACCGTTGTTGTTATTGAACACAACCTTGACGTGATCAAGACCGCGGACTACATCATCGATCTCGGGCCGGAAGGCGGAGACGGAGGAGGCCGGATCATCGCGAAAGGGACACCCGAACAGGTGGCAAAAGACCAGGCATCATTTACCGGGGCATATGTTGCGCCGCTCTTAAAACGGGATAAATCAAAATGAGCATTTACAAAAACGTCATTAAGAGGATCATCGATATCGTGCTGTCGGGGATCGGCATAATCTTTGCCGCGATCCCGATGCTCGTTGTGGCCGTGATGATCAAGATCGATTCGCCCGGACCGGTATTCTTCAAACAGAAACGTGTCGGGATACACAGATCGCATTTCATGATCATCAAGTTCCGGTCCATGCCGGTAAGCGCTCCAAAGGACACGCCGACGCACGAACTCAAAAATGCGGCATCCCTCCTGTCGCCGTTCCAGGAAGCGATAAGGAAATATTCGATAGATGAGATACCGCAGCTCTTCAACATATTTGCGGGACAGATGAGCTTTGTCGGGCCGCGCCCCGCACTTTGGAACCAGTATGACCTGCTGGATGAGCGCGACAAATACGGTGCGAACGATGTCAAACCCGGCCTGACCGGATGGGCTCAGATAAACGGAAGGGATGAGCTTCCGATAGATGTTAAGGCGGCATATGACGGAGAGTATGTCAGGAACTTAAGTTTCGCGTTCGACCTCAAGTGCTTCTTCGGAACGTTCTTTGCGGTGGCAAAGGCGGAGGGCGTGAGCGAAGGCGGACCAAAGGACGGATAACATGGACGAGATACTCGCGATCACCGGTATCACCGGCAAGTCGGGACAGGCATTCGCCTTCCGGCTGGAACAGAATCAGGAGAAGATCAGGAAGATGTTTCCCGGCGGGATCAGGCTTCTTCTTCACAAAGAACGGGAGAGGGATAAAGATATCCTTCCCTCTTTTGATGTCCAGCGCATGTACGGAGATCTTGACGATGAGCTGTTCCTCGGCGAGGCTTTTCTCGGTGTAGATACGATCGTCCATATAGCCGGCATACACTGGTCAAGACAGATCGTTCATGCGGCAGCGAACAATTTTGTCAGAAGGATGATCTGCGTTCATACGACGGGTATCTACTCAAAGTACAAAGAGGCCGGCGAGGAATACAGGAACATAGACGACTTCGTATACATGATGTCGAAGAGCAAGAACATCATACTGACGATACTTCGTCCGACGATGATATACGGAACGATCAGCGATCATAATGTGGCATCGTTCATCAGGATGGTCGATAAGCTTCCTTTCATGCCGGTTGTCAACAACGCCGAATACGAGCTCCAGCCTGTGCACTACGCTGATCTGGGCAAGGCATATTACGATGTTTTGGTGAGCGAGAAGATAACGGGCGGACACGACTATATTCTTTCGGGAGGAGAGGAGATCACACTCAGGGATATGCTGATCGAAATGGGAGCATATCTGTCCAAGAGAATGAGATTCGTAAGCGTTCCTTTCCCGATAGCCTATGCGGGAGCGTGGTTCATATATCTTGTATCGATAGGAAAGATCGATTTCAGGGAAAAGGTCCAGAGACTGTGTGAGCCGAGAGTGTACCCCCACGAGGAGGCATCACGCGATTTCGGATACGATCCGAGGACGTTCCGGAGTGCCATAGGTGATGAAGTGAGAGAGTACCTGCAGGCGAAGGGCAGGAAAGAGAAGAGTGACAACGGATCATGAAGATATTGGTAGTCTGTCAGTATTATCATCCGGAACCGTTCAGGATACATGAGGTCTGCGAGGAGCTTGCTGCGCGCGGACATGATGTGACCGTTCTTACCGGACTTCCGAATTATCCGATGGGTGTCATTCCGGATGAATATAAGGGTAAGGCGCACAGGGATGAGGTTGTGAACGGTGTTCATATCATCCGTGTGAAGGAGCGTCCGAGAACCCCCGGCAAGGTCGGCCTGGCGCGTAACTATGTTTCATTCGTATGGCACGGATGCATAAAGGCCCTCTTCATGAAGAAGGACTTTGACGTTATATTCGTATACCAGCTCTCACCGGTCCTGATGGCCATTCCGGCATACGTTGCAAAATGGTTCGGAAGGACGAAGCATCTGGCACTTTATTGTCTCGACCTGTGGCCGGCAAGCCTGGCAAGTCTCGGAATAAACAGAGGCAGCTGCTTCTACCGATTCATGAAACGGGTAAGTATAAGGATATACAAAGGTGCGGATGTAACGGGCTATACATCCCGGATGTTTGAGAATTATTTTACCGGGGAACTCGGGATCAGATCCGGCAAATATGTTCATATACCACAGTTCGCCGACGGGCTGTTTTCGGATGTTGCCGAAAAGGAAGATACAGGGACCGTTGATTATGTGTTTGCCGGAAACGTCGGGCACATGCAGAGCGTACAGACCATCATCAAAGCGGCTGCGCTTGTCCGTGATGAGCGAATCAGATGGCATATAGTCGGAGACGGATTTGCGCTCGACGAGTGTAAGAAGCTTTGCGAAGAGATGAACCTGGGTGACAGGATAACTTTCTACGGAAGGCTTCCGGTCGAGCGGATGCCGGAGTTCTATTCGAAGGCTGATGCCATGATAGTCACGCTTTCCGACGACGAACTCATAAGCTATACGCTTCCCGGCAAGATCCAGTCATACATGGCGGCGGGCAGGGCGGTCATCGCGGCGGCAAACGGCGAGGCAAAGACGGTCATTGAAGAGAGCGGATGCGGTATGTGCGCACCGGCGGAAGATGCCGCGGCGCTTGCGGATGTCGCGGACAGGATGGCCGCGGCAGGTGATTTTCGCCGTATGGGCGGGAACGCGAAGCGTTACTATGATGAACATTTCACGAAGGCAGGGCATATTGACCTGATAGAGAAGATGCTGGCGGAGTGCGCCGGATAAAACGGAGAAGAGATGGCTGATATAACCGCGATCATTCTGACGAAGAATGAGGAAGTAAACATCAGAAAGTGCATAGAGTCGATAAAGCCGATAGTTAAGCGGATCATAGTCGTTGATTCGGGAAGCTCCGACGGGACGGTCGATATCGCAAAGGATCTCGGTGCCGATGTTCTTGTCAACGAGCTCAAACCTTTTCTGTATGCGAAGCAGTTCCTGTACGGGATGGAGCACGGGAACATCACGACGAAGTGGGTGTTCAGGATCGATGCCGATGAGGAACTTACGAAAGAGTCCGCCGCGGAGATAGACGAGCTTTGCAACGCGAACGAAGACACCGATGTGAACGGGATAGTTGTGAGGTTTGAGGTCAACTTCATGGGGCGCGCGATACGTCACGGCGGCGTTTATCCGCTCAGAAAGCTCCTTGTGTTCAAGTATGGCAAGGGGAACATCGAGGACCGCTGCATGGACGAGCACTGTGTTCTGTTTGAGGGCCGGAGCGTTGAGGTCAGGCACGACAGCCTTCATCATGACGACAAGGGCCTGTCCGCGTGGATCGACAAGCACAACAATTATTCTACGCGTGAGATGCAGGACTACTTCAACAGCCTCGAGAACGCCGGCGCCACGGGCCTTGGGACTTCCCACGATCTTGACGCGAAAGCGAAGTTTAAAAGGTTCCTTCGCTGGAAGATATACTATAAGCTTCCCGCGGGATTCCGCGCGTGGGCATACTACTTCTACAGATACTACATCCGTCTCGGTTTCCTCGACGGCAGGGAAGGGAAGATATTCTGCTTCATGCAGGCATACTGGTACCGCTTCCTCGTTGATGCCAAGATATATGAACATGAGAATGAGAAAAAGGGACGGTTCTGAATATGCGCAGGATTCTGATCATAACAGGGAGATATCTGCCCGGATACCGTGACGGCGGGCCGGTGAGGTCGATCGTCAATCTCACGGAGTGGATGGGCAGCGAATACGATATCCGGATCATGTGCCTTGACCGCGATCACGGTGATGAGGCACCGTATCCCGGAATCAGTGAGCGCGAATACAACACGGTCGGCTCTGCAAAGGTCTGGTATACACCGGCATTTACCGCGGAAGATATCGAAATGCTTTCATCGGATGCAGATGTCGTATATGTGTGCGGACCATACAGCGATTACGCGCGTATCGCGATGAAGCTCAAGAGATCGGGAAAAATCACGGCGCCCATGT
>JAFZRD010000114.1 GCA_017620055.1 Lachnospiraceae bacterium | reverse complement strand
CGGCGCAGATCATCATCAATCATGTTCAGGCACGTGACGGCGAAAAGATCGACAATATGGACCAGGCGCTTGAGAGAGCTGTCGCAAACGGTGTTAAGAATCTTGTGATCCAGCCGACACATCTGATGCACGGTGCCGAGTATGATGAACTCAACGATGCACTTGCAAATTATGCGGACAAGTTCGAAAAAGTGGCTGTTGCTGAGCCTCTTCTCGGACAGGTAGGATCCGATGCGAGCGTCATAAACGATGATAAGAAGGCCGTTGCGGAGGCCGTTGTAGCCGAGGCGGTCAAGGAAGCCGGATTCGACAGTCTTGATGCTGCCGACAAGGACGGCACAGCATTTGTATTCATGGGCCACGGAACAGCGCATACGGCAAAAGTAAGTTACAGCCAGATGGCAACACAGATGGATAAGCTCGGTTATAAGAACGTGTTCATCGGAACGGTTGAAGGAGAGCCCGAAGAGACCGCATGCGAGAACGTTATCGAAGACGTGAAGGCGGCAGGCTACAAGAAGGTCATCCTTCGTCCTCTTATGGTCGTTGCGGGCGATCATGCAAACAACGACATGGCCGGTGATGATGAGGACAGCTGGAAGAGCATGTTTACGGCATCGGGCGCGTTTGATTCCGTTGACTGCCAGATTGCGGGCCTCGGACGGATCCCTGCCGTTAAGGAACTGTATGTGGCACATACAAAGGATGCGCTTGACAACCTCGGCGCTGCAACCGGATCTGACGCCGGTTCGGCTGCTTCCGATCTTGCGGACGGAAAATATGCTGCAAAATTCACGACAGACAGCTCGATGTTCAAGATCAACGAGTCCAAGGACGGCAAGGGTGAACTTACGGTCAAAGACGGTCAGATGACCATCCATATCACGCTCGGATCAAAGAATATCGTCAATCTCTTCCCCGGACTTGCCGAGGATGCTCAGAAAGACGGAGCAAAACTTCTCGAGCCTACGACAGACAAGGTGGAATACAGCGACGGCACGACCGAGGAAGTGTACGGGTTCGATGTTCCCGTGCCTTCGATCGGTGAAGAATTCGATCTGGCTCTTATCGGCAAGAAGGGTGTGTGGTATGATCATAAGGTAAAGGTTACCGATCCCGAGTGATCAACGATCGATCCGTATGAGAAGATATCTGATACCATTTCTTATATGTTCAGTGATGCTAACCTCCTGCAATACGCAGGGGGTTACTTCGCATGTTACGGATAACGGAAAAGAGTTTTCGGAAAGTGTACAAACAGAAGACTCCCGGCCCGAAGAGGTTAACATAACATTCGAAGGAGGCTCGGGAAAGGCATATATAGAGTCGCCCGTCACAGTCACATATAAGGACGGAAAATCATACGCGACGCTCGTCTGGAGCAGCGATAAATATGACTATATCATAGTCGACGGGGTCAGATATGAAAACGAAAATCCCGGCGGGAAGTCAACTTTCACGATCCCGGTGTCCTCGTTTTTGGAACCGCTCGATCTTATCGGCGACACTACTGCCATGAGCAAGCCCCATGAGATCGAATACCGGATTATCTGGAGCGGTCCGGCCGGTGAAGGAGATTTTCCCGAAGAAGAAGCCGGTGATGACGGGGCAGCATTCGGGATCCGCCCCGCCTACAGGAGCCTGCCATTAATTGACGGAAAGAAGAGTGACGGCGCGCTCGATCTGAAATATGCGAACGGCTTTGATGTGACGTATTATGGTCCGTACAGGCTGATAAGCATATATGGGGTCGGCGAGTATCTGCTTATCCCCGCTGACGCGAAAATCCCGGAGATCTCATTTACAGACGGGAGCGAAGCGATTGACATAACTATGATTCAAGGGCCTGTGGAGAGTACGTATCTTGTCTCCACATCTGCGATGGATCTTGTGGATGGGATAGAAAGGCTCGGAATGGTACGATTTTCGCCCCTGAGGGCGGAGGACTGGCATCTTGAGCATGTCAGGGATGTCATGGAGAGCGGAAGGATGCTGTATGCGGGCAAGTACAGGATGCCGGATTATGAGCTGCTGCTTTCGAACGGGTGCGATCTTGCGATCGAGAATACGATGATATACCACAATCCGGAGGTGAAGGAGAAGCTGGAAGAACTCGGGATTCCCGTGATAGTGGAAACTTCAAGCTATGAAAGCGATCCGCTTGGAAGACTCGAATGGATCAAACTGTACGGCGAGCTTTATGACAGCACGGAGGCGGCGGACAGGATCTTCGATGAACAGGAGAAGATCATCGATTCGCAGGCGGTCGATGCAGGAAAAGGGAAAAAGGTCGCATTCTTCTATGTTTCGGCAACCGGAATGATCGTTGTAAGGGCGCCCGGCGACTATATTACGAAGATGATCGGGATGACCGGGGCGACGTATGTTCCGGAGAGCGGATCGGTAAGTTCAAAGGGAGGCATGGGGAGCATAAACATGCAGCCGGAGGACTTCTATGCACAGGCAGCGGATGCGGATATCCTGATATATAACAGCACGATAGACGGAGAGATAGGCTCTCTTGATGATCTTATCGGGCGCAGCCCTGTGTTTTCGGACTTTAAGGCTGTGAGCGAGGGGAACGTATACTGCCTGTCGGGTGATTTTTTCCAGAAGAGCACGGGCCTTTCGGATTTTGTAACCGATATGTGCCGGGTGGTTTCGGGGTCCGAAGGGGAATATACGTTTCTGACAAAACTACAGTGATGAGATAAACGGGAAATTTAGGATGAAGAGAAGGTGCGTGATCGCATTCGTCATCATGGCTGTACTTCTGGTACTGGCCTCATATGTGAATATTATCACGGGAACCGTTGATATGACGGTTCGCGAGGTGTTTGCCGCGCTTTCGGGCAATCCCGTTGATGCAATGCATTCGAGTGTTGTAAGGTCGATCAGGCTTCCGAGGATGGAGTCGGTGATCATACTCGGCGGAGCGCTCGCGCTTTCGGGATACATGCTTCAGACGTTCTTTGACAATCCGATAGTCGGGCCGTTTGTTCTCGGGATATCCTCGGGTG
>JAFZRD010000113.1 GCA_017620055.1 Lachnospiraceae bacterium | reverse complement strand
TATCGCATAGCTCTTCGCGTTGATGTCGCTCGCAACGCTTCCCGCATGGCTTCTCCAGTAATACAGTATCTTCGGGACGTGGACGATCTTTTGTGCAGCCTGTGTCAGGCGAAGGATCATGTCATGATCCTGGCTTCCGTCGAACTCGGTCCTGAATGTTCCGCATTTATCAACAAGCTCTTTGGAGAAAACCGAGAAGTGGCAAATATAATTGTTCGCCCGAAGGTTATCGGGCGCAAAATCCGGCTTGAAATGAAGCGTTATCATGTGATCGATTGAGCTTCCCGAAAACGTTGTCTCGTCGCAGTAGATGTAGTCGGCATCACTGTCGCATATGACCTTCATGTATTCAAAAAGCGCCGTCGGATGAAGTATGTCGTCATGGTCGAAAAGGCCGATATAGTCTCCCTTTGCCATCTCGAAGCACTTGTTCGTGTTGCCCGAGATCCCGAGATTCTCCCTAAGCTTCTCGTATCTGATCCTCGGATCGTTATACGACCTGACAACATCGGCAACATATGAGTGCTCGGAATCCGAACCGTCCGCAAGGCACAGCTCCCAGTTGCCGTATGTCTGTGCAACAACGGAATCGATCATCTCCCGGAGGAACTTCTCGGGAGTGTTATAAAGCGGCACGAGTATCGAGAACAGTATGTCCTTGGAAAACTTCGTATCTTTCTGTTTTTGTACCTCTTCAGGGGAAGGCATTGACAGCGTGCCGTAACTCTTGTACGCACGCTTTTCGATGATCTTGCTTTCGATCTTCTTCTTGAGATTTGAAATGCTCCCGTACCTTCTGATACGGATGAATATGTTCTTCGTGTGGCTCCACAACAACCGGAAAGGATATATCATCTTCCAGATCATTGAATTACGGAGCTTGTCCATTTTGTAAGAAAGGTCTGCGACTTTTGCTTCCGCGTCAACGAGCTTCTCGGTAAGCTCCGCGTTTTTGATCCGTTCTTTCTCGTACAGATCCCTGTAATATTCAGTCGTCTTTGACAATTCCTCTTCGCGGTTCATATATATCACCCAGAGCCATCCTGTAGCTCTTCATTCCAACAGTCTTTTTCAGGAGTACGCCGATCCTGTACCGTGTATGCGCATCGATGGCATCAAACGGTATCCGGCACACGAAACCCGCCAGCTTGACGTTAACGGCATCCGGGAATACTTCCCCGACATCACTTCTGTACTTCAGGGACGTCGTCGCCACGATATACTCCTTCTTCTCAACATCGTCCTCATCAAGCGGGATGAGTACAAGGTATTTACGCACGATCGCGTTATCCCATGCGGCGGAAAGGCCCCAGCCTTCGATCACGTACGCATCCTGTGCATCGTGCGCGATTCCGCGTTCGATCGAACACTGATCGATCGCAAACATCACCTTCTTCGATATCCTGCCGGGAAGCTTGTACATCTCTTTGGTCTTGCTTCGCTTATCGGTCAGCTGATAGTCGGGAAGCGTAGCGCATCTGATCTGTGTCGTATCGGCATCGAGCATGTAACCGTAGAACGGATCGCGGTGCGCGGACAGCCAGGGGTGGATCTGATACAGGAGATCCCTCTCCTCGCGAAGCCTTGCCGACTTCGTATCGCTTGCCCCGTCAGCGCCTCTTGCGAGTGACTCGTGATGCGTCATAACGCAGTCGTTGTTGACGACATTGTAGTACCCGGCTTCGATCAGTCTGACGCACAGATCCGTGTCGTTATACCCGACCACCATTTTATCATAAAAACCGCCCGTTTGATAGTATTTTTCCCTGTTCACCATAAGGCAGGCACCCGTTACAGCGAGCACATTCCAGGCAAACCTGTTGCGGCAGTAATACTGCGCCTCAGAATCGGGTGAAAACGCCAGTTTATGCGTGGGTCCGCGGTTTATGTCCATGACTCCGATGTGCTGGATCGACACGTCGTCCGGGAACAGGAGCTTTGCCCCCACGGCCCCGACATAGCTTCTTGCCGCATATACAAGGAGTTTTTCAATGAATCCCTCGGTTATGGCATCGACATCGTCGTTCATGAACAGCAGGTAATCGCCCTTTGCCGAAGCGGCACCGAGATTGCACATGACCGAATAGTTGAAGTCCATCGGCTGATATATGTATGTCCCGCGTCCTCCGGGAAGCTGCGTGACGTATTTGTCGATGATGTCGCGGTTCTCCTCGCTCGAACCGTTGTCCACGACGATAATCTCGTACGGGACCTTGCCCGCATTTATCCTGATATTCCTGATGCATTCCTTCAGCACCTTCGGCTGGTCCTTCGAGGGGATGATCACCGATACTATGAACTCCTGCTTCTTCTTAAGCTCGGGAATGACATTTATCGCGCGTCTCTTTTCCGCAGCCTCGCGGCACAGCACGTAACCGGGCCTGTTGTACAGTTCATAGAGCGCTTCGAATATCTCCGTATCGGAAGCATCCGGCCGCCCCGGAAGGAGTTTTTCAAGATCTCGGTGATACAGCACCTGCGGCACGTGAACTACACTGCCCGCGCGCTCAAGAGCGCGCAGCAGAAAATCACGGCACCTGACATTATCGCCGATCTCGGGCGATCTTTGGATAGCAGGTACGTACCTTGCAAACTTGGTCCTTATAGCAAAACATGTTTCGATGTATGGAAATGATACGATCGTATCGGGTGAATAGTCGGGTTTTCTCCACGGTGTGCGAAGCACCCTGATCCTGACGTTTATGTCGGAAAGGTCTGCGGATACATCCGTCGTGTAATCTTCGTCCGGGTAAACTATATCGGCGCCTTTGCCTCCCGCAAGGAGCCTTTGCACCATATCGGGCTCATATACTCCATCACGGCTGACAAATACGACGTAGTCCTCGTTGATGCCTTCAAAGTTTAAGATATTGCCGTTATCGTCGGGAAACGTTATCACTCTTCCGGTGTAGGACGCTCCCTCATCAGCCGGCACATCGGTATAGGCAAGCTCATAAGCATAGGGCATTGTCTGCTTAAAACATTCTTCCTTGTATTCCTGATATGCTTCTTCCTTCAATGCTCTCATAAGTGCACCGGCCGTCCGTTATTTTGTAAGATCCGCCCTCACGAACCCTTCGGGCAGATTGTCTTCCTTGATGATACCCGCTTTTCTCTTAAGCCTGTATGAGAATTCCTGCTTCCTGGCAAGCCTCGCCTCTTCGCGTGCGCGCAGCAGCCCCACCATGTCCTCGTAGAACGGGTTGTCGATCATCGTGACGTGATATCCGACCTCGATCGATTTGGCGTTCTGCGGCACTCCCTCTATGATGATCTGTGCGTCATTCGTATCGTAGATGTATGATCTCTCGGTCAGCTTGTACCCGTTCACGATTATCTGCGAAACGTCCTGTCTCGCTCCGTCGTCGAGCATGTAGCAGAGCTTTTCCACATGCAGAAGGCACGGATACTCCGTCGGATCTATACGAAGCGAATTGATGTATCTGTCAAACACGATACGCATCGATACATGACCGTCATTGACGTCCGCGATGACACCGAGCTGTTTGTCGGATGAATAGTTAGTCCCTCTCGAGAAATATATCCTCGGAGTGTCAAGATTACGCAGATACGAGCCGATCTTGACGATATTGTCTATCCTGATCGAAGTCGTCGGCATCAGCACCCGCATGACCTCGAGCGATGCGGCACCGCCTATTATATACACCTGGAACGCATGCTCCATTTCCGCAAAGAGCATCCTCTCGCCTATATCTATCCCGCACAGGCTGTACACATCCATGCCTTTTCTCGACAGGTACAGAGAGAATCCGTCATTTTCCCTGTCCCTGAAGTGATAATAAAGAGCCCTGTAAATGACGAACTGTATCGGGACCGGAAAGTTCCAGACCCATTCATAGTCAAGAACGGTCCACTTTCCGTTCTCCCGCTCATTCGCATCGAGTACGATATTCGAAAAGATCATGTCGAAGTTACACGGGTTCATTCCCACGTACTTCTTCCTGAAATCCCTTCTGCCGAACACTTCGTCAAACGCGACGGAGCGTCTGAATTCCGTAATATCCGTGCATGTATTGAGCTTCCTGCAGTACTCGAGTATCACGGATTCCATCTTCGGATACTGTTCGGTCGCCTCAAGCTCGTTTAAGTATTCGTCAAGCGAGATTCCCGAAACATAGTCAAACCTTACCGAGTCCTTTGTCTTTGATGCAACACCGGCAAATGCCATGCCCTTTTCCCTGCCCTTTATAAGTGCGCATCTTACCGGTGTAAGACCTGTCCCCTCATACTGCTCGAACAGCCTTCCGTAACTCTCGGACAGATGTCCTATATGGGCGTTGGCGTGGGTCGACAGAGCCATCTTGTATACTTCGTTTTCGCCGCCCGGTGTCCTGTTTATGATCGTACATATCCTGTAATCTTCGATCCTGTCATTGGAGTACTTGGCAAACACCGGAAGCGTCATTTCATCCTGCCACCCGGCGTTCGGGCTTGTCATCACAACGAACGAATTGGCAAATTCGGGGAACCTGCCCTCCTCTATCATCGCGTCGAATGCCTTTGTCTCGTCAAACAGAACGACCCTGTCGGCATCATAATTGCACATGTTGGTATTAAGGTCCCCGACTCCCGGAAGTCTGTCATCCGAATATATCGTGTGAGGGAGCTTGTAATCGGGATACGGATAATAGAACCTGCTGTCATGGTACCCTGCCTGCGCAAGCAGTTCCTCGAGGCTTTCTTTTGAGAATGTGCGCACCTTGGATTCGGGACCGTACCCTTCTATCCCTCCGAAGAACGTTCCGAGATGGTCTTCCTTGCATCCGGCAAAATACTTCATGCCGAGCCTGTTCTCGATCGCGATCACGACTTTGCCGCCGGGTTTTAAGTGCTTTCTGACAGTCTCAAGAAACGCCTTATACGGCATCTCGGCATTTATGTACGAAGATGCGTATTCAAGAACGCCGATCAGCGTGATGTAGTCATATTTCTCGGTCAGGCCCTGTTCGACATCCTCGAAGTTGCCGACCATTATCCTGATATTGTCATATTCCCTGTTCTTATAGGCATTGATGAGACTTCTCTTCTTGGACAGCTCAACACATGTGACCGAGTGTGCAAGCCTTGCAAGAACACCGGTTACGGCGCCGCATCCGCTGCCTATCTCAAGAACACTGTCATCGGGTCCTATCGGCAGCCACGCCGCAACGTTTTCCCTTATATACGACAGGTGATACATCACAGACCACGATCTCGATTCCTGTATGTAATGTTCGTAATCGAGGGCGGTGTGATTTTTGACGTAGTCGAGCAGTCTGTCCTCCGCGGCTCCCTCGGAGTACAGATCCTCGCCTTTATAATATGTGTAATCGACCACGACATTTCCTATGTTGTCGTTATTCCTGTATGCCATAAGGTTACTCCTGCCCCGCGTCTTCCTGCTCTTCTTTTGTGACCGTGACGACCGAGTTCATGTCATAGAATCCCGTCGTGTTCTTCGACGATATGACGGTCAGATTGAACACGTCATAGAGCCTGTGGTAAACAGTGAAATTGCCGTCCCTGTATCCCACGCAACCGAGTGATACGAGATATTCGCCGCCCTGCAGCGACATGCTCTGGGTGAACGTGACGGTCACGGTCTCGCCCGCCTTCGGCGTCCCCGTCGTTATCTTTTCAAACATCGTGTTCGTGCCCGTGATCTCGGTACCCTGCATATTCTTGAAGGACACCGCAAATATCGGATCCTGTATCGTCTCAAAGAATCTCACCCTGACTTTGACGGTGAACTCGTCACCCTTGATTATCGTGTTCGTTATCGTGCCGCCGTTGTCGTACGCGCAGTAATCGGTGAACTCCGCGAGCCCGCTGCCGTATTCGTCCGCATTCGGATTAAGCTGCATCAGGTCCTTCCACTTGCGTCCCTTGTCTATAAGATCACTCTTGTTCGTGTTAACGACCGATTCCAGCTGTCCGACGAGCACTTTCTTGTACATGTCGATGATCTCTTTCGGATCGCCTTCTCCGATCTTGTGACCCCGCTCAAGGAGTATGACCCTGTCGCAGTATTTGCTGATGCTTCCGAGATCATGGCTGACGAACAGTATCGTCTTGCCCTGTTTCTTGAAATCCTCGAACTTCCTGTAGCACTTGTTCTGGAAGAACACGTCACCGACCGAAAGCGCTTCGTCGACTATGAGTATCTCGGGATCGATGTTGATAGCGACCGCAAACGCAAGGCGCACGAACATACCGCTCGAATACGTCTTGACCTTCTGGTTCACGAAGTCTCCTATATCGGCGAACTCAAGTATCGAGTCGAGCTTCTCGTCTATCTCCTTCTCGGAAAATCCCAGCATCGTGCCGTTTAAGTAGATATTCTCGATACCCGTGAATTCCATATTGAAACCGGCGCCGAG
>JAFZRD010000112.1 GCA_017620055.1 Lachnospiraceae bacterium | reverse complement strand
GCGATCTTCGGTGAGAAGGCAAGGGAAGTAAGGGATACATCCCTTAAGGTTCCTCACGGAGAATACGGTATCATCGTTGATGCCAAAGTATTTACAAGAGAAAACGGAGATGAGCTCCCTCCCGGAGTCAACAAATCCGTCAGGATATACATCGCTCAGAAGAGAAAGATATCCGTAGGTGACAAGATGGCAGGTCGTCACGGTAACAAGGGTGTTGTTTCCCGTGTGCTCCCGATCGAGGATATGCCTTATCTTCCCAACGGACGTCCCGTGGACATCGTCCTTAATCCTCTGGGTGTTCCTTCGCGTATGAATATCGGACAGGTCCTTGAGATCCATCTGTCACTTGCAGCGAAGGCACTCGGGTTCAACATCTCGACACCCGTCTTCGACGGAGCGGACGAGGATGACATCATGGATACGCTCGATCTTGCCAATGACTACGTCAACCTTCCGTTTGATTCAAAGGAAGCCAAGGACAAGTCTGAGGTCACGTTCGAGAGTCTTCATAAGGCTGAGCTTCTTCCCGAGGTATATGAGTACCTGTCGGAGAACAGGGAACACAGAAAGCTCTGGAAGGGTGTACCGATCTCAAGAGACGGTAAGGTAAGACTTCGTGACGGACGTACCGGAGAATACTTTGACAATCCGGTCACTATAGGTCACATGCATTACCTCAAGCTTCACCATCTGGTAGACGATAAGATACATGCACGTTCAACAGGCCCGTACTCACTCGTTACGCAGCAGCCTCTCGGCGGTAAGGCCCAGTTCGGCGGACAGCGTTTCGGTGAGATGGAAGTGTGGGCTCTGGAGGCATACGGCGCATCCTACACGCTGCAGGAGATCCTGACAGTCAAGTCGGATGACGTTATAGGCCGTGTCAAGACATACGAAGCTATCATCAAGGGTGACAATATTCCCGAGGGTGGTATTCCGGAATCATTCAAGGTTCTTCTTAAGGAGTTGCAGTCACTCGGCCTTGATGTGCGCGTTCTCAAAGACGACAATACGGAAGTAGAGATCAAGGAAACCGTTGATTACGGCGAAACAGACATGCGTTCCGTTCTTGAGGGAGACTTCAAGGATTACCGCAAGGAAGAAAACTTTGCGAAGAGCGGATACAGCACGCAGGAATTCGACGAAGAAAGCGGAGATCTCGTTGATGTCGAAGAAGCCGATGAAGAATTCGATTCGGATGAAGAGTTTGAAGAAAGCTACGACGACACAGAGGAATGATCTTAAGCCAATACTTTTGTAAAGGAGCTAAACATGGCAGAACAAAATAAAGAAGCTTACGAGCCTTTAACATTTGATGCGATCCGTATTGGACTCGCATCGCCTGAGAAGATAAAAGAGTGGTCAAAGGGAGAAGTCAGAAAACCCGAGACGATCAACTACAGAACTCTCAAGCCCGAGAAGGACGGTCTGTTCTGTGAGAGGATCTTCGGACCCTCCAAGGACTGGGAATGCCACTGCGGAAAGTACAAGAAGATCCGTTATAAGGGAGTCATCTGTGACCGATGCGGAGTTGAGGTCACAAAGGCAAACGTTCGTCGTGAACGTATGGGTCATATCGAACTGGCTGCTCCTGTTTCGCATATATGGTATTTCAAGGGTATCCCGAGCCGTATGGGTCTGATACTCGACCTGTCACCGAGAACACTTGAGAAGGTTCTGTATTTTGCGAACTATATAGTACTTGATCCGATGGCGACCGATCTGAAGTACAAGCAGGTACTTACAGAGGCGGAATACCAGAAGGAATGCGAAGAATACGGCTGGGGCAAGTTCCGTGTAGGTATGGGTGCGGAAGCGATCAAAGAGCTTCTCATGGCCATCGATCTTGATGCGGAAGCAGATGACCTCAAGGCACAGCTTGAAGATTCAACAGGCCAGAAGAAGGCCAAGATCATAAAGAGACTCGAAGTGGTGGAGGCGTTCCGCGAATCCGGAAACAAGCCCGAGTGGATGATAATGGATGTCATCCCGGTCATCCCGCCCGATCTTCGTCCCATGGTCCAGCTTGACGGCGGAAGATTCGCGACAAGTGACCTTAACGATCTGTACAGAAGGATAATCAACCGTAACAACCGACTGAAGAGACTGCTTGAACTCGGTGCGCCCGATATCATCGTACGTAACGAGAAGAGAATGCTTCAGGAAGCTGTTGACGCGCTTATAGACAACGGCCGTCGCGGACGTCCGGTAACCGGCCCCGGAAACAGACCTCTCAAGTCTCTTTCCGATATGCTCAAAGGTAAGTCAGGACGATTCCGTCAGAACCTTCTCGGTAAGCGTGTCGACTATTCGGGACGTTCGGTTATCGTTGTCGGTCCCGAACTGAAGATCTATCAGTGCGGTCTTCCGAAGGAGATGGCTATCGAGCTGTTCAAGCCTTTCGTAATGAAGGAGCTTGTTGCAAACAAGTCGGCTCATAACATAAAGAACGCAAAGAAGATGGTTGAACGTCTCCGTCCGGAAGTATGGGACGTTCTCGAGGATGTTATCAAGGAACATCCTGTAATGCTGAACCGTGCACCAACGCTGCACAGACTCGGTATTCAGGCATTCGAGCCGATACTTGTCGAAGGTAAGGCTATCAAGCTTCACCCTCTCGTATGTACGGCATTCAATGCCGACTTCGACGGTGACCAGATGGCTGTGCATCTTCCCCTTTCGGTTGAGGCACAGGCGGAGTGCAGATTCCTTCTGCTCTCACCAAATAACCTTCTGAAGCCTTCGGACGGCGGACCCGTTGCGGTTCCTTCACAGGATATGGTACTTGGTATCTACTACCTTACAATGGAGAAGATGAGAGACCTTTCCAAGGATCCCGATTTTGAAGGCAAGCCCGAAGTAAGCTTCCCGGCAACCGATGCGGAAGCCCAGAAGGCAAAGGAAACCATCAGGGAATACAATGATATCGCAGAGAAGCACGCCGAGAGAGAACAGATCCGTTCTTCGTTTATAGAGGCGGCGGTCAAGGCGTTCGATACTTACCAGAATGCAAAGGCCAAGGCTGTCAAGGCCGGCAAGAGCCTTGATTCTATCAAGGAAACGGCTCTTGAGCGCGATACTCTGATCCGTGTGAACATCGATCCCGAGCGTGACAGATGGATCGTCTGCGAGATGGTCGACATACTCGGAAGATACTTCAACTCGATGAATCAGGCACTTCTGGCATACGAGAACCAGGAGATCACGCTCCATCAGCCCATCAATGTCTACAGACAGAAGACTCTTGCTGACGGCACGGAAGTATCGGGTGTTATAAAGACTACGCTCGGAAGACTGATCTTCAATGAGATCCTTCCACAGGATCTCGGATTCGTTGACAGGGAAGATCCCGAGAACGCTCTTAAGCTTGAGATAGCTTTCCATGTCGGCAAGTCGGATCTGAAGAAGATACTTGAAAGAGTCATCAATAATCACGGTGCAACGAAGACGGCCGAGGTTCTTGATGATATCAAGTCGATGGGTTACAAGTATTCGACACAGGCAGCCATGACGGTTTCGATATCCGATATGACGGTTCCCGCAGCCAAGCAGGAAATGTTCGACAAGGCACAGGTTACGGTTGAGGAGATCACCAAGAACTACAGACGTGGTCTTATCACCGAGGAAGAGAGACATGACGGTGTCATCAACACCTGGAAGGCTACCGACGAGAGCATCACAAAAGAACTTATCGACGGACTTGATAAATACAATAACATTTACATGATGGCAGACTCCGGTGCCCGTGGTTCGAACAAGCAGATCAAACAGCTTGCCGGAATGCGCGGACTGATGGCCGATACAACAGGTAAGACCATCGAGCTGCCCATCAAGTCGAACTTCCGTGAAGGTCTTGACGTCCTCGAGTACTTCATGTCGGCACACGGCGCCCGTAAAGGTCTGTCCGATACGGCACTTCGTACGGCGGACTCGGGTTATCTGACAAGACGTCTTGTAGATATCTCCCAGGAGCTGATCATCCGTGAACAGGACTGCTCGGAGAAGCGTAACAAGATACCCGGAATGCACGTAAGGGCATTTGCGGACGGCAAGGAAGTCATCGAGACGCTCCGCGACCGTATCCTCGGAAGATATGCCGCAGAGGATATCGTTGATAAGGACGGTAACGTGCTTGTCAAAGCAAACCATATGATCACACCGAGACGTGTGGAAACGGTTCTCAGGAGTGCCGTGGATTCCGAAGGAACTCCGATCATGGAATCGAAGATCGGTGTCAAGATCCGTACAATACTCACATGTAAGTGCCATAACGGCATATGTTCGAAGTGCTACGGCGCGAACATGGCGACCGGTGAGATGGTTCAGGTCGGCGAGGCTGTCGGTATCATCGCCGCACAGTCGATCGGTGAGCCCGGTACACAGCTTACGATGAGAACATTCCATACCGGTGGTGTTGCCGGAGACGATATCACACAGGGTCTTCCCCGTGTAGAGGAACTGTTTGAGGCACGTAAGCCCAAGGGACTTGCGATCATATCCGAGATCGCCGGACGTGCGGTCCTTCATGATACAAAGAAGAAACGTGAAGTCGTTGTAACAAACGATGAGACGGGTGAGTCCAAGACATATCTGATCCCTTACGGATCAAGATCCAAGATCACCGAGGAAGGCGTTGACATCCAGGCCGGTGACGAGCTTACCGACGGTTCGGTCAATCCTCATGATATCCTGAAGATCAAGGGTGTCCGTGCGGCGCAGGATTACATGCTCCGCGAGGTTCAGAGAGTTTACAGACTCCAGGGTGTTGAGATCAACGATAAGCATATAGAGGTCATCGTTCGCCAGATGCTCAAGAAAGTCCGCATAGAGGATGACGGTGATTCGGATCTTCTGCCCGGTTCACTTGTTGATGCGCTCGAACTCGAGGATATCAATGAGGCTCTTGAGGCTGAAGGTAAGAAGACCGTTGAAGCAAAACAGGTCATGCTCGGTATCACCAAGGCCAGCCTTGCGACGAGCTCATTCCTGTCGGCAGCTTCCTTCCAGGAGACGACAAGAGTTCTGACAGAAGCCGCCATAAAGGGTAAGGTCGATCCGCTTATCGGACTGAAGGAAAACGTTATCATCGGTAAGCTGATACCTGCAGGTACAGGTATGAAGCAGTACAGAAACGTTATGCTCGACACGACTCTTCCCGACAGCCTTATAGTCGAGAAGGAGGAAGAGGTCATTCCCGAGTATGAGGATGCTTATGAAGATGAGGATCAGGCGGAACTCGAGGATGAGATCGATATCGATGAGGAGCTTGACGAAGCAGCCGAGGAGGAAACCGTGGAAGCGGAAGAATAAATAATACCGCATCCCGTAAATGCAATAAAAAAGACAGAGGAGAGATTCCTCTGTCTTTTGTTATGCGAATAAAAAATCAGGTGATCAGTAGTTCACATACATTGAAGCAACGGTCGCTTCAGCTTCCTTGGCAAGCTGGTAAGCACGGATCGGATGAAAGTATCCAGAAGACATGCGGAATTCCTTACGACTTGCCGGTGAAAGCTTACCCGTGAGCTCATATGTGTTCTTGCGGATCGTCATATACCATGCGGAATACATGAACACTATGACCGATGCAAGGGAAGCAAGCGATATCCATAATACATAACCGGACACACCCGTGTTCGGAACGGCGGCGAGCGGAACCTCTTCATTCTGGACTACAAAGAAAACGTAATCCCCTGTGGATACCGCGGACTCTGCCGTCTGACCCGCATTGATACCTGTTGTCTTGAATCCGAGAAGCGGAAGAAGAAACAGGAATATAAAAGCTATGGTCGCAAGAATATTGACTATGATTTTACGTTTAACCGTCATGATAACCTTCTTTCCAAAAAACGAATAACATATCCTTTCAATGTTTAAGACACCTTTTAAAGTCAAAAAGGTTCAGTATTTTGCAACTTAAAATTCTTTTCTTTTCATGTCACAAGGTATATAATATACTGGATTTGGTGTGAATTCAAGCGAAACTGATCAGGGGTAAAACGGCAGAAATGAGAGACGATTATTTCAAAAGCTACAAGATGTTCAAGTTCATTCAGCTGGCACTTCTTGTAATATTTGCGATCTGTTTTTTTCTCTTTATATTTCTTGATGACAATTTAAGAGGCAGCGTGTTCTCCAATAAGGTACTTCTCACGATATGTGTTTTCCTGTGGGCATTCATGATCTACAGTGTTGCATGCATTATCATGGATTTCAGACTGCTCGAAGGTCACATAGTTCATGATCATGTTCTCAAGAGAGCTGTGTATGTTGACGCACTTACCGGTATTCCGAACAGATTCTCCTGCGACCAGATATTTGAGAAGTATGAAGGAGAGCAGGATATATCTGCTCTGGGATGCGCCCTGATCCGTATAGAGAACCTTGACGAGATCAATCAGGATCACGGCAGGAGCAGCGGAAACGTTGCGCTCAAGGAGTTCTCCTCGATGGTTGAGAGGATAAGCGCCTATTACGGATTCGTCGGCAGGAACAACGGAAACGAATTCCTTGTCGTTATAGAGAACTGCAGCAATGAGAAGATGGATAAATTTGCGGCGGAGCTTGAGAAAGAGATAACTCTTTACAATAAGACTTCGGGCGGATATGAGATCAGGATCGCTGTTTCGAAAATACTCAACGAGGCGGCCGGCGTGACCGATTTCAGAGAGCTCGTTGCAAAACTGTACGGTTATTCCAAGGTGTAAGAATGGCTGATTTTAATCATGCCTATATAGGACGGCTCGTCCAAAAATCGCAAAGAGGAGACAGTGATGCCTTCGCCGAACTGTATGCGATCACATACCAGCATACATTCAATTACGCGGCACACTACCTGCGAGATATGAATCTCGCGCAGGATGCCCTGCAGGAAACATACATCCTCGCGCTGCGTAATATTTCGGGGATAAAAGAGCCGACACTGTTCGTTGCATGGTTGAATCAGATATGTTTCCGGGTCTGTTACGACATGGAACGCAAGAACCGGCAGGAATACGGAGAGAATAATCCCGAACTGCTGGAACTCGTAAGCGATGATTACATCGATCATAATCCGGAGGAGCAAACGGAGACGGCCGATGAAACATCGAGGTTAAAGGAAGCGATAATGTCTCTTCCCTTTAACGAGCAACAGGTAGTCGTCATGCGCTACTACAACGACATGAAGCTGGAGGACATAGCCTCGGCGCTGTCGTGTTCGAGAAGCAGCGTAAAGCGGTACCTGATATCAGCCAGAGACAGGTTGAAGATAATGCTCAGAAAGGGGAATGAAGATGTTTAGAAGAAACAAGACATACAGTATAAACAGAAAAGCAGCGAACGAAGCACTTCAAAACGTCTTCGCGGCCTGCGAGCAGACACCCAACACACAGTCACTGGATGCGCTGCTGTTTAAGAATATCGCAAATACGACACTAGTCAAAGCGGGCAAATGGATGTCCGTTGCCCTGCTCGTTCTCATACTCCTCAGTCCTGTCGCCTTCTATATGGTACGCGACGACGGAAGCAGCAGACCTCACAAGACCGATATCACGGTCACGAATCACTATCTTGATGAGGAAAACGAATGCTTTGTTATGCAGATAACGGGCAGCAACATAGATTATGACGGGATATACGCCAGAAGAGAAAACGGAGCGATCATATATCCGATCGATTCGGACAGGAGCGGTACGGTAAGATTCCGGTTCGAGAAGGGTACGCTCAATATATATATTCCCGACACGGAGGGTGGAATTGTTCAAGCAGTTTTATCCAAATAAGAACATACTGATGTCAGTCCTGCTCGTTACGGCACTGACGCTTTGTGCATGCTCCGATTCGGGCCCGCAGGATACCGAGCTCAAAATAGAGAAGATCGCATCGGAAGCGAACAGGAGTAATGAGCCCAAGTGCCTCACTCCCGTTGCGGGAGGTGAGCTGGTCTTCGGAGGCGATGAGCTTATAGTCGATGCAACGAACAGCGCGGACGGTTATCTGTATGTCAAGAGCACCGGCGAGATACAGGATATCAAGATCCAGCTGAACTGTAACGACAGCGTTACATACACATACATCATTCCCGCAGGTGATTCGGTAGTCCCGCTTTCCCTCGGTGACGGCACATATACGGTCATCGCATATGAGGGAATGGGAGATGAAGGAATGTACGCGACAAAGTTTGCGGAGACCATCGACGTTACGATGCCGGACAAGTATCTTCCTTATCTGTATCCGAATCTCTATGTTCAGTTTGATATCAATGCCGATGTCGTACAGCTCGGCAAAGAACTTGCGG
The DNA here is from genome assembly GCA_017620055.1 of Lachnospiraceae bacterium. Next base: position 4,761 of record JAFZRD010000112.1, on the reverse strand, counting down.
CAGGCAAGGGATCCGATATAGAAGTGATCGCAGCCGTCTATGATTATGTGGTCAAGAACATAACATACGATCATGAGAGAGCTGCCACGGTCAAGCCCGACTATGTTCCGAACGTCGACATGGTACTCAAGGAGAAGAAAGGTATCTGTTTCGATTATGCGGCTCTTATGGCGGCCATGCTCAGGAGTCAGAGGATACCGACAAGACTTGAGTTCGGATATGCGGGTGATGCATATCATGCATGGATCACCTCATATATTGAGGATGAAGGATGGATCAACGGGATCATCGAGTTCGACGGAGTCGACTGGACCCTTATGGATCCGACATTCGCGGCAAACGCGGGAACCAAGAAGATCAAAAGCTTTATAGGCGACGGAAATAATTACACTACGAAGTATATATACTAGATGCCGCTATAGGAGGAATAACAAATGAGCAGCAACAGCAAAAAGCTTCTAAACAATCAGGAACTGTCCATGTTCTGCGATCAGATAGCCATGATATTGAATGCGGGTATATCCGCAATGGAAGGAATCTCCATCATGCTTGAAGACGCGACAACGGATGAGGGTCGCGAGATCCTTCAGACGATCCTGGACAAGTGTAACGAAGGTGACACGTTCCATCATTCGGTTGAAGCTTCGGGAGTATTTCCCAAATATGCTCTTGATATGATAGAGATAGGCGAGCAGTCAGGTAAGCTCGAAGAGGTAATGAGAGCACTGGCTTTCCATTATAACCGAGAGGAGAATGTTGCAAGAGGCATCAAGAGTGCCGTTACCTACCCGATGCTCATCGTCGGTATGATGCTTATTGTCATCCTTGTGCTCGTGGTCAAGGTCCTTCCGATATTCAATGATGTGTTCAAACAGCTCGGTTCCGAGATGACGGGATTTTCCAAAGGTATGCTCAACTTCGGAAATGCCGTCAGCAAGTATGCGCTTGTTATCGTTATCGTCGCTGCCGTTCTCGTTGCACTGATCTTCGTGTTCACCAAGACCGGAAAGGGCAGGGCGAAGATGCGCGGATTCCTCTCGAAGTTTGTTGTGACAAGGAGTCTTTATGACAAGATCGCCGCGGGAAGGTTTGCCTCGGGTATGGCACTTACGATGAGTGCAGGACTTGATACGGACGAGAGTCTTAACATGGTATCGAATCTTGTCGACAACAGCGACATGGTCGAGAAGATCGGCAAGAGTAAGGAATATATGGCGAACGGTTCATCGTTTGCGGATGCCCTCTGTTCGGCGGGCATATTCTCCAACATGTATTCGAGGATGATCTCGGTCGGATTCAGAACGGGTTCGGTCGACAAGGTCCTTGAAAAGATAGCTGTCGGATACGACGAGGAAGTGGACGAGAAGATCACCAATCTCATTTCGGTTCTCGAGCCCACGCTCGTTATCATACTGTCGGTAGTCGTATGTCTCATACTGCTGTCGGTAATGTTGCCTCTCATGGGAGTAATGGGTAGTATCGGATGAACAACAGATTCAACAGACCAAGCCTGAAAAAAAGAATAACGGAATCGGTCAACTTCTCGGTGTTCTTCTTTGTGCTCATCATTGCGATTTTCCTTGTGGGCATATCGTTCATCGCATCGACCTCGTCGAAGGACCAGAAGGACATACTCACGGATGCAGTGAGCAAGGATATCATCCACTGCTATGCCATCGAAGGATATTATCCGCCGAGCCTTTCCTATATAGAAGACCATTACGGACTGACGTACGACAAGGACAAGTATCTCGTCGATTACGTACCCGTGGGTGACAATATCATGCCGTCCGTTACGATCCTGGAGAAGAGCGGAAAATGAATTTTGCAAAGAGAAACAAATCGATAGTTGATTTTCTGTTCATACTTGCGCTGTTTGGTGCATTTGCCATAACGGCTCTGTTCGTCGTGCTCTTCGGCGCGCAGATATACAAGAGCACTGTCTCAAACATGAACACGAACTACGAGAAGCGTACCGCGATGTCGTACGTGACCGAGAAGATCAGGTCGCACGATTATACCGGCGGAGCCGATGTTGCGGATCTCCATTCCCTCAGGGAGGACGGGGATCACTCGGTATTAAAGCTCTATCAGGAAGTCGGAGGCAGGACATATGTCACATATATGTTCGTGGCGGACGGATACCTCAAGGAATATACAACGGATGCGTCAAATGATTTTGACTATAATACGGGAACCAACATACTTGCGATAAAGGATTTTTCCGTAAGGAAGGAAAGCGATTCGCTGTATCACTTCAACATTGTCGACATGAACAACGAGAAGACGGAGTTCTTCGTTGCTCTCTACAGCGGAACGGACGGTGATGACGATGAATAAATATCTCAAGTCCAAAACATCACTGTTCCTGATGGAACTGATCATAACGATACTTCTGTTCGCAGCCTGCGGTGCGGTATGCGTTAAGCTTTTCGTGACGAGTCATGTCATGACGAAGGAGACGGTGGAACTCAACGAGGCGGTTTCGATCGCACAGGGATTCGCCGAGGTAATGCGTGCGACCGACGGCGACATCGATTCGGTGCTCGAACACTATCCGAGTGCGGTACACGGCGGAGAAGGATTCTTCGAAGTGTTCTACAATGAGGATTTTGACGTGTGTGAGTTCTCCGAGGCGGCATATGTCAGTGACGTGACCATGTCCCCGAACGGCGCGATACAGAACATGGAAGTAAGGGTAGTCAGGCTGTCCGACTACAAAGACATATATACGCTCAATGCGACGAAATATATGAACAGGACAAAGGGGTAACAGATGGATAAAAAGCATTCCGGAGGCATCAATATCGGAACAAGTTCAATACTCGTGACGTTCGTGCTCCTCGCACTCGTTACTTTTGCTGCCCTTTCATATATGTCGGCAAGGTCGGATTATGTGCTCTCAAAAGAGGCGGCTGACAGGACGGCGAGCTACTACGATGCGAACAGGATGGCGGAGATATACCTCGCAAACATCGAGGCGCTTTTGTCAAAGCATCTCGGCTCATCGGCAAATGAGGAAGAATACATAAACGGGGTTGATGCCCTGTTTGCGGATAATGACAAGATTGAGTGCACGGACGGACCGGGCGGAGACAAGATCCTTTCCTATACGATAGCGGTCACGAACGGTCAGAATCTGAATGTGGCGCTGCGGGTTCATTACCCCGACGTTGAGGACGACAGCCTGTTCAAGATCGACAGGTGGACGACCAACGTGAACAGGGAGTGGCTCGACAAGGTCAAGGACGGAGCAAAGGGCGAGTCCGGCGCGAAACTGCTGTTCCAGTAAAGAAGGAGACTATCATGGCTGTTGAAGAAACCTTAGCAAAAATCACCCAGGACGGTGCATCGGACATATTCATAGTTGCAGGTCTGCCGTTATCATATAAGAGAAAAGGCGTGTTCGTTGAAGAGAGCGAAGGAAAGCTCATGCCTGCGGATACGGCCGTGCTGATCACGGAGATATATGAGCTTGCGGGCGGCCGTGACATGACAAGGCTCCAGAAGAACGGTGACGATGACTTCTCGTTCGCGATAAGAGGCGTTGCGCGTTTCCGTATCAACACATACAAGCAGAGAGGTTCGCTCTCAGCCGTTATCAGGGTCATCACATTCAATATACCCGATCCTGCGGAGCGCAACATACCGCAGAACATAATCGAATTTGCCGACAAGAAGAAGGGCATGGTCCTTGTTACAGGTCCCGCCGGAAGCGGAAAATCAACGACGCTCGCATGTATGATCGATCATATCAATACGACCAGACATGCGCATATCATAACGCTTGAAGATCCTCTCGAGTATCTTCACATGCACAAGCAGAGCATAGTCAGCCAGAGAGAAGTTGTCACCGATACGGAAAGTTATCTTACGGCACTTCGCGCATCGCTGCGTCAGAGCCCCGATGTCATCCTTCTCGGTGAGATGCGTGACTATGAGACGATGAACGTTGCAATGACCGCGGCTGAGACGGGTCATCTGATCCTGTCGACCCTTCATACGATAGGTGCATCAAATACGATCGACCGTATCATCGATGCATTCCCGCCCAACCAGCAGCATCAGATAGCACTTCAGCTGTCAATGGTCCTCCAGGCAGTCGTATCACAGCAGCTCGTTCCCTCAACGGACGGCGGTCTTGTTCCCGCATTCGAGATCATGACACTTACGCCCGCGATCAGGAACATGATCAGGGAATCCAAGGTTCACCAGATCGACGGAATGATCTACGCTTCCGCTGCGGATGATATGATCGCCATGGACACGAGTCTTCTCAATCTTTATAAGGAAGGGAAGATCACGGACAAGACTGCTCTTACCTATGCCACAAATGCCGAGCTGCTTCAGAAGAAGATCGGAATGCTGAATAAGTAAGGTTTTTACGGCAAAAAGTCCTTGACATCCCCCAAATTAGTACGTATAATCGAAAAGCGCGCATGAAAATGTGCTTGTTTTTGTGTGTTTAAAAGTATAAACGTAAGGAGGTGAAAAGAATGCCAACATTTAACCAGTTAGTAAGAAAGGGTAGAGAAACTTCTGTCAAGAAGTCTACGGCACCTGCTCTCGGTAAGGGATTTAACTCTCTTCACAAGAAGCCGATCGATACCGCTTCTCCGCAGAAGCGTGGCGTGTGCACTGCTGTTAAGACAGCTACCCCCAAGAAGCCTAACTCAGCTCTTCGTAAGATCGCCAGAGTACGTCTTTCAAACGGTATCGAAGTTACAAGCTACATTCCCGGTGAAGGACATAACCTTCAGG
>JAFZRD010000111.1 GCA_017620055.1 Lachnospiraceae bacterium | reverse complement strand
ATGTTTCTGAGCATTTCATCGTTATGCCTCGGATCATGGTGTACAAATCGTGTTCTTCTCGCATGTGCATTTTGCATAACAATCGCCGCATTGTCTATTGTAGTGTGTCCGTAACCCCTTCTTGTACGAGCCTCCTCATGCGTGTATTGTGCATCCAGAAGCAGAAGGTCCGTATCCTTTGCAAAATCTATGAGGCTTTGGCAGCTATCATCCATATATTCGTAGTCGGTGGCGTATACCACGCTCTTCCCGTCGTGTGTGATCCTGATCACAAGGCTTCCTCCGGGATGAACCGATTCGATCGTTTCCACGGTCACATCCCCTATCGTAAGAGGTTCTGTTAACTCTTTGAACCTGATATCACAGGAAAGGTCGGCCAGGGTACACGGCCAGAGCGGAGGTGATATAAGCCTTCCGAACTGCTCCTCAAGGCTCTCTCCCCCACGCTTTCTTCCGTACAGGTCGATCTGTCTTCCCTCTTCGTTGCAGTACGGAAAGAACGGCATTCCGATCAGATGGTCGAGATGCGGATGTGTTATGAGAACACTTATATGCTTTTTGCCGATATCGGGCGATTTGATTATCCCTGTTCCGGCATCAAGAAAAATCGCATGTTCGTCTGTCTCGACAAGTACACATGAAGTGGCACCGCCGAACTCCATCATATCTTTTCCGCCTGTCGGGACGCTCCCTCTTGCACCAAGTATGGTGATCTTCATCAGATTACCCCTTTCTGAACCCGAAGCATGAATTCTCTTATCGCTTCCGTAACCTCATCAAGATGATAATTGTAGCAGTGATCCTCATCTTTCACGGTGACAAGCTGAGCATTCTTATACAATTCTGCCGCCTTAACACCGTACTCATACGGTACCGACTCGTCATGATCTCCGTGGATCACGAGCACCGGTCCGTTATATCTTGCTATCTCGTCTTCAACGTGAATTGTCTGTGCCGTCCTGATATAGTTGCCCGACAACAGATTTTCACCGTCCTGGAGAAAATCATCGGGTATGTTTACCGGATCCACCTTTGTACCGAGGATCTCGCCCGCTCTTGCGTATTCGGGTATCATCCACGCCGGTGAGAGCGGTATTATCGCCTTGAAACGGTCGGGACACATACCCGCGATGAGCATGACGAGAAGTCCTCCCTGAGAATGTCCGCACAGGTACAGATCGGTCACGTTATCAAGTGAGCGCGCATACTCAACGACCTTCAGCATGTTCGTGACCCATTTGTAGAGCGTATGCTCCTTAAATGTGCCTCCGCTCTTCCCGTGTCCGTACATCTCCACGCGAAGTGTTGCGCAGCCCGTCTGCCTGATCGCATCCGCAGCCGCGATTATGTGCGTCTCCTCCATGTCACCGGTAAAACCGTGAACGACTATCGCAAGAGGATACTTTTCTGCGTCAGCAGGCACCTCAAGTTTTGCATGAATCTTGATCCCGTCATCGTCAATGTAGAATTCCTTCATGCGATTTTCTCTCCCTTATCATGTGCCGCCCTGTCGGATCCTAAGATCAGGATCCGTGATACTTCCATTACACCTTTATGTTTCAGATCCCTCGGTTCGAAACGGATCAGCCAGTACACGATCTGCATCACGATCCCGGCACCGAACGTGCTGATGAGCGTTCCGATCCCCACGGGTCCTCCGAGGAGCCATCCCGCCAGCAGAACGATTGCCCACAGTATAACTTCAACGATACCTATCGGGATCCTTTTCATGCGCTTACCGAGTCCGACCAGAAGCGAATCCCTCGGCCCGCAGCACTGTTCACTCTTCATGTAAACCGCCATGCCTATCGCCATGAACACAAACCCGCCGGTCATGATCGCGATCCCGCTCCATAACCCCTCATTGAGAGGAAGCGGATTGAAGCTGTTGAACATCTGGACAAAATTACCCGTCAACAGCGCATCGATTATCGTCCCGTATCCGATCTTCTCTTTCATCAGCAGATCTATCCCGAGGACCAACAGCGCTATGATCGTCATCGACAGGCCGTAGTTGAGCGGTGTATGATAGGATATGCCCATCCCGAGGCAGTCCCACGGCGCAAGCCCAATATTTGCAAATATCGTCAGATGCACTCCGAATGCAAATATCAGCAGTCCGAGTACGATCCTGAGCCATCCGGCAATGATCTTTTTCTTCATTTTATTACCTTTAACCCGCGTATTATGATCATGATCCGATTGTAAGATATACCAAAAGCAAAAGAAAAACCCCAGTGATCACTCACTGAGGTTTCGCAGGGCTAGAAGGATTCGAACCTTCAGATGACGGAGTCAGAGTCCGTTGCCTTACCGTTTGGCGATAGCCCTATGCTTCGCTGCTTTCGCAACGAAGGTAATTATACACGAACACATTTACTTATGCAAGTGATTTTAACATTATCCGATCAGTTGAGTCTGAAATCGATATCAACTCTTCCGGCGATACCGTTTACCCAGCCGTGGCTCGAGCACTGCCAGTACTTTGCGCCGCCGCCCGTATATGTGAACACATCACCGTACTGCGCGATCCACTTGTCACAGGGAGTCGACTTGATATATGTGTTCATAAAACTCTTGGACGAATATACCATCGGCGTGTAGCCTGCTGCCTTAACAACATCGCACCATGCCTGGATGTTCTTCTGGAGCTGTACAGTACCGAGTGCTGCGAGAGTGCTACCCTCGATATCCATTACCAGAGGAAGTGTAGCGCCGGTCTTCTGTGCGGACAGAACCGTGTACTGTGCTTCAAGCTTTGCTATCTCCTCATTGGGAGCATATGTACGATAGTATATTCCGAACGGGATACCGTTTGCGGCTGCACCTGCGGCATTCGTCTCAAACATCCTGTCCGGACCCGAGTTGGTCGTGCCGCATCTGATGAACGCAAAGCTTACGTCGTCCGTTGCAACAGCAGCCCAGTCGATGGTCTCCTGATATGACGAAACGTCGATACCTCTTGCCGTAACGTTGGGAATCGGCTGACCCCAACGGTTGACGTACACACCGTTGAACTTCAAAAATCCTATGTCGTAATAATCCGCAACCGTCGCACTAACCGACAGTGCAAAAAGTGTACTGAGCGCAAGCGTAAGTGCAAGCGTTTTTCTGATGATCCCTTTAATCCTCATTATTATCTCCTCTTATCCCTTTGTAAAACGTCGCGTTCGTTACCAGAACACGTGTGAACCTATAACGATACCGGTATAACCGGATCTGATATTTCTGAAATGGGTCGCTCCTCCGATGTAGCTGACACCGTTAAGAGCATCCTGTGCTGCCTGAAGGCATGAAGCTTTCGGGCCTGCTGCCGCGATCTGCGCCACCTGTCCGCTTCCCGCGGGACCGAACTGACTCTTGGCATATATAACGGAGGAAACGCTGTTTCCGTATCTGCCGCTCTTCAGACGGTTCATGACGACCGTACCTATCGAAACCTGGCCTTCGTACGGCTGGTTACCGCCTTCAGCCTGTATCAGTGCCGCAAGAAGAACCTGATCGCTCACACCCGCTGCGACCGCACCGTTATTGGTCTTGGTCGTCTGGGTCGTGCGTCCCGCTTCAACCTCGGCTTTCTTTGCAGCTGCCTCGGCCTCGGCCTTTTCCTTTTTGACCTTCTCTTCTTCCGACTTGATCTTCTCTATCGTCTTACCGGTTCCGAGAGAATCGGCTATAGTAACGAACTCCGTGGAAACGTAACCTTCCTCACCGTCGGAGAATTCAACCTTGGTCCATTCCCCTTCCTGACCGAGCACACCGATCTTGTCTCCCTTTGCAAGAAGATCCAGAACGGTCGCGTCAGGATCGGCACTCTTGCGGACTCTCAGACAGTCCGTTTCGCACGTTGCCGTTTTCTCAACCACTTTATTTGCGAGCTCGACAGCCTTGTCACCGAACAGGAGAAAATCATTCTTGATCCATCCGGTCAGCTCACCTGTTTTTACTTTGGTCCATCCGTTTCCTTTTTCAAGTATCTCTCCGCCGCATTCCTTGAAGAATTTGCCGACGAGCTTGCTGTCTTCGGATGCACTTTCCCTTACATTAACGGCTTCATCAACATCGGCCATGACGAGCTTGTCATAGGATATTCCGGCAACCGATCCCTTCTTTGTGGTTGTCTGGTCCGATGATTTTGAATCTGACGTATCTTTTACGATCTCAATGTTTATCGTATCTTTTTTCGCAACGGCTTTTGACCTGTCAGCCGTAGCGGCCTTTGCTGCACCCGCCGTAACAACACGGATCTGTGCATCGGTAGCCGTTACATCGACCGTACTCCCCCATGTTCCGACAGTGATTATTGCGATCGCAATGATCAGAGCCGGCCATGCAGCCTTTTTCATAACTTCCTCCAAAAAACGATCTGATTACATTGGCTTCAAAATTTTAACAGAAGTTGACATAAAAGTCAAATTTTGCGTGATTTTTCGGCACATGCACTCATCGCATCTATCACGGAGCCCCTGAATCCGGCCTCTTCGAGCACCGCAACAGCGTCTATCGTTGTACCTGCGGGCGAACAGACCATATCCTTGAGCTGTCCCGGATGCTTGCCGGTCTCAAGTACCATCTTCGCGCTTCCGAGTACCGCCTGGGCTGCCATTTCGATAGCTGTTGCCCTGTCCAGTCCTTCGGCCACCGCTCCGTCCGCCATCGCATCGATCAGCATGAACACATACGCGGGAGAGCTGCCGGAAACGGCAACTACCGCATCCATCTGGCTCTCTTTTACCTCATATGCCTTACCGAATCCGTTAAGCATCTTAAGCACAAGATCGAATTCCTCATCCGTTACGTTTTCGTTCCTGCATACGCCCGTGCAACCCTCTCCTACGAGCGCGGGAGTGTTGGGCATGAGTCTTACGATCTTGGTGTCGCTTCCGAGCTTACCGGCAAGATACTCAAGCGTTTTGCCCGGTGCAATCGAGATCACAACCCGGTCTTTTCCTACAGCCCCTTTTATCTGCGTCAGTACCGTCTCATATATCTGCGGCTTGATCGCAAGAATAAGGTAATCGCATCCCTTAACGACTTCCCTGTTGTCTTCGCATGTTCCTATCCCGAGCGTATCCGCTGCCTTTTCCCTCTGGGAGGGAGCCGCATCGGAGCCCGTGATATCGGAAGGCGCGAACACTCCGGCCTTAACGATACCGCCGATCATCGCCGATGCCATATTTCCAAGACCAATAACTCCAAGCTTCATGAGTGCCTCCTTTTAAGTCCTTTATTCCACGCTGTACATAAGTAAAGCCGCAGCTACCGCGGCATTTAATGATTCAAGTCTCCCGTGCATCGGGATCTTCACGAGCTTATCCGCCTTATCGGATATCTCATCCGACAGCCCGCTGCCTTCGTTTCCGACAAGAAATGCGACCCTGTCGCCGTATCCCGCTTCCCTGTAATCGGTCTCCCCCGAAAGGTGAGCCGCGTATATCCCGATCCGGTTCTCCTTCAGGAGATCAACGGCGGCCGGAAGATCCGGCGTATATATGACAGGCATCCTGAACAGCGACCCCATCGTCGAGCGGGTAACCTTCGGATTATATACATCCGCGGTCCCTTCATCCGCAATGACGGCATCGAATCCGGCTCCCTCCGCAGTCCGTATCATCGTTCCGAGATTGCCCGGATCCTGTATCCTCTCAAGGATAAGTATCTTTAAGGAGCCGTCCTTTTTCGATGAGAGTATGTCCTCAAGCGTGACCGTTTTCTTCCTGCACACACACAGGATACCCTGTGGGCTTTGTGTGTCGGACATCTTCTTAAACACAGCTTCCGACACGACCGTGGGCGTTACGTTATAGCCGAAAATGCCGGTGATCCTGCCCCCTTCGGTATATCCTTCGGTCACAAAACACTCTTCGAGAAGATCCTGCGGAACCTCGGATGCGATTCGCTCCCCTTCCACAACAAAAGTGCCCTCCTCGCGGCGGGCCTTTGCGCTCTTTATGAGCATTGCCACATGCTTGATCTTATCGTTCGACGTGCTTGTGATCATGATCAGATCGCCAGCGCCCTGCTGACGGCATATTCATACTCGGAAATGTGCTTCTCCATCGCAAGAGCCTCATCGATGTCGAAATCGGTCCATTCGCCGTTCCTGAAGCATACGACACGGTTGCTCGCGCCCTCGCAAAGAAGGTCAACGGCATAGGCGCCCATCATCGAACCGTAGTATCTGTCACGGCATGTGGGTGAACCGCCTCGCTGCATGTGTCCGAGGATCGTCGCCCTTGTCTCAAGACCTGTCGCGGCCTCTATTCTTCTGGCCATCGATGTGGAATGTCCGATACCTTCGGCATTGATGATTATATGATGAGTCTTGCCCTTCTTGCGGTTATTGATGATATTGTTGATGATCTCCTGCTCCTCGAAGCCGTACTTCTCTGGGAGCAGTATGTCCTCGGCACCGTTTGCGACACCGCACCACAATGCGATATAGCCCGCATTCCTTCCCATTACCTCGATGATCGAACATCTCTCGTGGGACGATGAAGTATCCCTTACCTTATCGATCGCCTGCATCGCGGTATTGACCGCGGTATCGAAACCGATCGTGTAATCCGTTGATGAGATATCAAGGTCGATCGTTGCGGGAACACCGATCGTATTGATCCCGAGTGATGCAAGCTTCTGTGCGCCGCGGTATGTTCCGTCTCCGCCTATCGCCACAAGTCCGTCGATGCCGTGCTTCTTGCAGATCTTGGCGCCTTCTTTCTGGCCCTCTTCGGTCATGAACTCCTCGCATCTCGCGGTACGAAGTATCGTTCCGCCGCGCTGTATCGAGTCGGAAACGTCTCTGGGAGTCATCTCATATATATCTTCATCGAGAAGGCCTCTGTAACCTTTCTCGATTCCCATCACCTTTTTGCCCGAAGCGATCGCCTTGCGGACAACGGCACGGATCGCGGCATTCATGCCCGGAGCATCTCCACCGCTTGTAAGTACACCAATTGTGCGGATCTCTTTTGCCATAACCAGTCTCCTCGTATCTGCTACGTTAATCTGACATTGTCGCTTCCGAAAGCATCCGCGAATCGCGCGAGGGTCTCCCCGTCGGCCGTGATGCTCATGCTTTGCGGCAGCGTCTTCTTTTCTTTTGTCGAATCAATGTATATTACAATTATATCCTTACCGTCGGAATCCGCAATCAAATTCTTGAGCGTTTCCTCCTGTTTTGCGTATTCCTCTTTCGTTTCGAACCTTATCCACATCTTCTTCGGGATACTGTCAAACGGAATGATCCTGCTGCAGATCAGCTTGGCATCTTTTTCCTCTTCCGCGGAAACACGCCCTTCCACGAACACTTTCGAATCCTCGACGAGCCATTTGGAGTTCTTCTCGTAGTCCTTCGGCCACACGATGACCTCGACCGTTCCGACAAGATCCTCTATCGTCAGGAATGCCATTATCTCGTTCTTCTTCGTATACTTGACGGTCTTTGATTCGATGATGCCGCCTATCGTTACGCGCTCATTGTCTTTGACCTTCGCGGACCCTTCGGTCTCATCATAAACAAAATCGTTTGTTTTGTTCGTGATGGTCCTGCGCCAGATCGCTTCGTTCTCCTCGAGCGGATGCCCCGACACATACACCCCGAGCACTTCTTTTTCAAGAGACAGCATCTCGTTCTTGGCAAACTCGCCTATATCGGGAAGCTCCGCTCCCATCCCGGGCATTGCGTCATCGGTGGCAATATCGAACAAAGACATCTGTCCTGCCATGTTCTGCTTCCTGTCCTTGACCATTCCGTCCATATACGAGGCATAAACGCTCATGAGCTGTTTGCGTGTTCCCGGAACGGAGTCAAATGCCCCGGCTTTTATGAGATTTTCAACAACTCTCTTGTTGATCTCGCTGCCGTCCATTCTGCCGAGGAAATCGAATATATCGCGAAAATCACCTCTCTCGCTTCTCTCGCTGACGATGGAGTTTATGACCGGCCAGCCAACTCCCTTGATCGAGGCCAGTCCGTACAGTATCTTATCCCCGCTCACGGAAAATCCCGCAACCCCGTGATTGATATCAGGCGGCAGTATGGTGATACCCATGCTCTTACATGAGTATATGTACTCCGATACTTTCGATGAATTGTCTATGACACTTGTCAGGAGTGCCGCCATGAACTCGACCGGATGATAATACTTCAGGTATGCGGTCTGGAAGGCGACAACGGAATATGCCGCGGCATGCGATTTGTTGAACGCATACTCCGCGAAGTCCATCATGTCGTCATATATCTTGTTCGCGACCGATTCGGATATACCTTTGGACAGACACCCGGGGACATTCTCCTCCTTGTTGCCGTACACGAAGTTCCTGCGCTCCGTCTCCATGACATCACGCTTCTTCTTACTCATCGCACGTCTGACAAGGTCTGATCTTCCGAGAGTGTATCCGCCCAGATCACGCACTATCTGCATGACCTGCTCCTGGTATACGATACATCCGTACGTCGGCTTCAATATCGGCTCAAGCTGCGGACAGTCGTAGGTGATGTCGCCTTTTGAGTTCTTGCCTTTGATGTAACTCGGGATAAAATCCATCGGGCCGGGACGGTAGAGCGATATACCCGCTATGACATCCTCAAGGTTTCTCGGCTTTAATTCCTTCATGAAGCTCTTCATTCCGGAACTTTCAAGCTGGAATATACCGTCCGTTTTGCCGGTTCCTATATAATTGAACACGTTTATGTCGTTGTAGTCGAGCTTGTCGACATCGATCATCTCGCCGGTGTTCTCGTAGACATTTTGAATCGCTTCCTTGATGACCGTGAGCGTTACGAGTCCGAGGAAGTCCATCTTCAGAAGGCCCAGTTCCTCAAGTGTTGTCGCAACATACTGCGTGACTATCGTTCCGTCCGAACCGCGTGCAAGAGGCACGAGCTCATCCGCGGCATCGGGACATATCACGACACCGGCCGCATGCATTGATGAATGTCTCGGCAGTCCTTCTAGGCGCATCGCCATATCTATCAGATTCTTCGCCTGCGGATCCGAATCGTAGATGTTCTTAAGATCGCCGTTAAGATCGAGCGCCTGCTTCAGTGTTATGTTCAGAACATTCGGGACAGCCTTGGCGAGATTGTCGCAGTATGAGTACGGCAGATCAAGCACTCTTCCGACATCCCTGACGACACCCTTTGCCTTGAGCGTTCCGAAGGTGACTATCTGGACGACCTTTTCCTTGCCGTATTTATCGACGACATAATCGATGACATCCTGCCTGTGTTCGTCAAAGTCAACGTCGATATCGGGCATCGTGACTCTCTCGGGATTCAGGAACCTCTCAAACAGGAGCTGGTATTTGAGCGGATCGATGTTCGTAATCTCAAGACAGTACGATACGATGGATCCGGCTGCGCTTCCGCGCCCGGGTCCGACATAGAAACCGTTTGATTTTGCATAATGTATAAAATCCGAAACGATAAGGAAGTAATCGACAAACCCCATCTCCTTTATCGTATCAAGCTCATATTCAAGCCTCTTCGTATGTTCTTCCCCGTGTCCGGGATATCTTCTCTCAAGTCCGTCATAACAGAGCTTACGAAGGTATGTCCATGAATCGTACCCTTCGGGGACCTCGAAATGCGGCAGTCGTGATTTTCCGAACTCAATCTCAACATTACACCTGTCAGCGATCTTCTGCGTGTTCTCAAGAGCTTCCAAAGCATAGGGGAAGAGTTCTTTCATCTCCTCCTCGGACTTGACATAGAACTGTCCGCCCTCGTAACGCATCCTGTCCTCATCGGTGACCTTCTTGCCGGTCTGGATGCACAGGAGAAGGTCATGTGCCGCAGCATCATCCGCATATGTATAGTGGACGTCATTCGTCGCAATAAGAGGTATGTCAAGTTCTTTGCTCATCCGCAGAAGCGCCTGGTTGACCATCTTCTGCTCGGGAATGCCGTGATCCTGCAGTTCGAGATAATAGTTCCCGCGCCCGAAACAGTCAAGGTACTTCGCAGCCGCCTCCTTGGCCTCTTCAT
>JAFZRD010000110.1 GCA_017620055.1 Lachnospiraceae bacterium | reverse complement strand
GTGCCTGTCATATGCCTGACCGCGGACGCAGTAGTAGGTGCAAGAGAGAAGTATCTTGCCGAAGGATTTTCGGAGTATATCACCAAACCGGTGGATAGTTACGCGCTTGAAAGGATGCTTCAAAAATTCATTCCGGATGACAAGATTGAACGGACGGATGCAGGAAGAGACAGTGCTGATGCGGAACAGGCGGCAGAGGAATTTGAAGGACTTCGCGTCGCACTCATCAATCCCGTCACCGGACTTAAATTCTGCGATAACAATGCAGGTCTCTACAGGTCGCTTCTTGCCGAATTCGTGCAGAGCATGCCGGAAAAGAGCGGACACATGAGAGAAACTTTTGCTGCAAAGGATTGGAAGGACTATTCTGTCTATGTCCATGCGCTCAAGAGTTCCTCGAAGATGCTCGGCGCCACGCAGCTGTCAGAGGAGGCGGCAAAGCTTGAAGCTGCCGCGAAGGCAAACGATGCAGATACGGTCGCTGCCGGTCATGAGGATATGTTGGATCGATACGAGCGGACCGCGAAGATCATTGCCGCATTTGTTCCGGCAGCCAAAGAAGATGCGAAAACGGGCGATGTTCTCGAGTTCGAGGCTGAAGATAAGTAATGATCATTTTAAAAATTGTTGTTGACAATATGTCAGCCGCTGTGATATAAGTTAACAAAACCGTTGAGAAAGAGTAGTAGGTACTGTCACTTCTTGAAAGAGAGTCGCAGGCGGTGGGATTGCGATGAAGAATACAGGTCCGAATGGACTTTCGAGGGCGAACGGAAAGCCGAAAGGTGAGTATGGGAGACGGAGCAGACACTTCGTTAACAAAGTCAGCATATGTTGGTATGCGTTGAGTGGATGCGCAAGCATCAAGCCGGGTGGCACCGCAGGATATAACATCCTGTCCCAGCACTTAAGTGATGTGGGACAGGATTTTTTTATTGCAGTGATGCAGAGATCCCAACCATGTCTTAGCCAACAAAACTTTTTATCAAAAGAAAAGGAGACAAGACAATGAAGAAGATGATGAAGAAAGCAGTAGCATTTTTGATGACGGCAGCGATCGCAACAGGACTTGCGGGATGCGCGGGTGCATTACCCGATAACGCAAAGGTATCGGTTGACGTGGCAGAGGCGGCTGATGCGGCAGGTGATGCCGTTCAGACGTTCAAGGTAGGTATATGCAACTATGTGGATGATGCATCGCTTAACCAGATAGTGGACAACATCAAAGCACAGCTTGAAACTATCGGAAAAGAGAACAACGTTAAGTTCGAGATCGAATACGACAACTGCAATGCGGACCCTAACGTCCTCAACCAGATCGTGGCAAACTTTATCGCAGATGACGTGGATCTTATGATCGGTGTAGCAACACCCGTTGCGATGACAATGCAGAGCCTTACGGAAGGCAAGAACATCCCCGTTGTGTTCGCGGCAGTATCGGATCCCGAAGGTGCCGGACTCGTTGCTTCAAATGACGCACCCGGAGGAAACATCACAGGAACGAGCGATTATCTTGACACAAACGCGATAATGAACCTTATATTCGCAAACAATCCCGATGCAAAGAAGATCGGACTTCTTTACGACATAGGCCAGGATTCGAGCACGGCTCCTATAGAGGCGGCAAAGAAGTATCTTGATGAAAAGGGTATCGAGTATGTTGAGCATACCGGAACAAACGTTGATGAGATCGTACTTGCGGCACAGGCAATGGTCGCTGATAAAGTTGATGCGATATTCACACCTACCGACAATACGGTCATGACTGCGGAACTGTCGATATATGAGATCCTTTCCAAGGCGGGTATCCCTCATTACACGGGAGCAGATTCGTTCGCTCTTAACGGAGCTTTCCTCGGATACGGTGTTGACTATGCGAACCTCGGTGTCGAGACAGCGAACATGGTCAAGGGTATCCTCGTTGACGGAAACGATCCCGCCAAGACACCCGTCATGACATTCGATAACGGAACGGCAACGATCAACACGGATATATGCAAAGAGCTCGGTCTTGACTATAACGAACTCAACAAGATATTTGAGCCTTACTGCCTGAAGATCCAGGAGATCACAACATCGGAGAACTTTGAACAATGATCCCTTTGATCCAGACAGCATTAGAACTCGGTCTTATCAGTTCGCTTACGGTACTGGCACTGTTCCTGAGCTATTCGATGCTCGGGGTGTGTGACCTTTCGACCGACGGGTGCTTTACACTCGGGGCCACCGTGGGAGCTGTGGTCGCGATAGCCGGACACCCGTATATGTCGATATTCGCGGCAATGTTCGCGGGGGTCATCTCGGGTTTCGTCACTGCGTTCCTTCAGACAAAGATGGGCGTGGACAGCCTTCTTGCCGGAATAATAATGAACACCGCGCTTTATTCGGTGAACATCGGAATCATGGGAGGAAGCTCGCTTCTTAACATGAATAAGACCGACACAGTATTTTCGAAGCTTCAGTCGGTGCTTGACAGGATCACATCGGCAGAGATCAACAAACTTATGATCGCCACAACCGCAGTCATTGCGGTTGCGGCTTTTCTGTATCTGTTTTTAAAGACGAGGATAGGTCTTGCGATAAGGGCAACCGGAAATAATCCGGATATGGTCCGCTCATCGTCGATCAATCCGGTGATGACAACGATAATCGGACTGTGCGTATCCAATTCGTTCACGGCTCTTTCGGGATGTCTTCTTGCACAGTCCCAGAAATCGGTCAACATCGATATCGGTTCGGGAATGGTAACTATCGCACTTGCATCGCTTCTTATCGGGGAAACATTCATAAGGAGCAGGAAAATGGGCTTCAGGATCGCCGGCACGGTGATCGGTGCGTTCGTGTTCAGGCTCGTATATACGGTCGCTCTCAGATTCAACATGCCCGCGTACATGTTAAAGCTCGTCTCGAGCGTTATCGTCATCTTTGCCATAGCCGGGCCTTATCTTAAGAGCAGATATCCCGAATTCGCCCGGAGGATGGAGAAGAAAAAATGCTGAAGATAGATAACATTTCCAAAACATTCAATCCCGGGACCGTTAACGAGAAGAAAGCTCTTACGGGCCTGTCGCTTCAGGTTGATGACGGTGATTTCATATCGATAATAGGCGCAAACGGAGCGGGCAAATCCACTCTGTTCAACGCGATAGCGGGGTCGTTTCTGACAGACTCCGGAAGCATAACACTTGACGGAGAGGATATCACCCTGACTCCGGAACACATTCGTGCCAGATCGATAGGGCGTCTGTTTCAGGATCCGCTCAAAGGCACCGCACCTGACATGAGCATCGAGGAAAACCTCGCACTTGCGGCGGGCAGCGGAGGATGGCTGTCGCGTATATCGAAAAATGAGCGGAGGATGCTGCGTGATAAAGTGGCTCTTCTCGGCATGGGTCTGGAGGATCGGATGGACAGTCCGGTCGGACTCCTTTCGGGAGGACAGCGGCAGGCACTTACTCTTATGATGGCAACGATCAATCCTCCCAAGCTTCTCCTTCTTGACGAACATACGGCGGCCCTCGATCCGGAAGCGAGCGCAAAGGTAATGGAACTGACAGAGCGTATCGCAAGCGAAAATCACCTGACATGTCTTGTGATCACCCATAACATGCAGTCCGCCCTGTCGCAGGGAAACAGGACACTCATGATGGATGAAGGAAATATCATATTCGACATGTCGGGGCAGGAACGTTCGGAGATGACGGTTGAAGGCCTGCTGGAAAGATTCAGGGCAAGGAGCGGACGTGATCTTGATAACGACAGGATGCTCCTTACCGACGACGGAAAATGATAACCGTACGTTAAAAAAATGACTTGTTAATAAAGCGGAATTCAAATAAAATCACTGTATAGTGTGTTTTGTTTCGGATCCGCTTTTTGATTGGAGATAAGAGAATGGAAAAATCCAAAGTATATTTTACCGATTTTCGTACAGTACTTGAGGTCAGTCTTACCAGGAAACTTCAAAAGCTTATCAGGATGGCGGGTATAGGTTCCATTGATATGGACGGAAAGTTTGTCGCGATCAAGATGCATTTCGGCGAGCTCGGGAATCTCGCTTATCTTCGCCCCAACTATGCAAAGGCTGTTGCCGATGTGATAAAAGAGGGCGGCGGACTTCCGTTTCTGACGGATTGCAATACCCTTTACCCGGGAAGCCGCAAGAATGCCCTTGAGCATCTTGACTGCGCGAATATCAACGGCTTCAACACGGTAACGACCGGCTGTCAGATCATAATAGGAGACGGTCTTCGGGGCACGGATGATGTTCTTGTTCCGGTCCCCAACGGTGAGTACTGCAAGGAAGCATATATCGGTCGCGCGGTAATGGATGCGGATATTATCATATCGCTCAATCATTTCAAAGGCCATGAGCAGGCGGGATTCGGCGGAGCCATCAAGAATATAGGAATGGGATGCGGAAGCCGTGCGGGCAAGATGCAGCAGCATAACAGCGGACATCCCCATGTCATTACGGACAGATGCAGGGGCTGCAGGAGATGCGGCATGGAGTGCGGATCGGATGCGTTCGTATATAAGGACGGTAAGGCATGGATCGATCCCGAGAAATGCAAAGGCTGCGGAAGATGTATCGGAGCATGTGCTTTTGATGCCATAGAGAACGACAACTGGGATGCGGCCGAGATGCTCGGGCGCCGTATGGCGGAGTATACGGCTGCGGTCGTAGCCGGACGCCCTCATTTCCATATCAGTCTTATCACAGATGTATCGCCCAACTGTGACTGCCACGGTGAGAACGATGCACCGATCCTTCCGGATATCGGTATGCTCGCCTCGTTCGATCCCGTTGCACTTGATATGGCATGCGTCGACCTGTGCCAGAAGGCCGAACCGATAAGGAACAGCCAGCTCGGTGACAACATGGCATCTCCCGGTTTCCACGATCACGGCGATGTATTCAAGAACAGCAACCACAATACGTCATGGAAAGAATGTCTTGAACATGCGGAGAAGATCGGCGTGGGTACAAGACAGTACGAACTCATAACAATGAAATAGAATGATCAAAGGAAGGATGGAAAGTAAAATGGCAGAACTTGTTATCACGAAAGACAATTTCGAAAAAGAAGTGCTTCAGGCCGATAAACCTGCAGTCATCGATTTCTGGGCACCATGGTGCGGTCCGTGCAGGATGATGGGACCGGTCATCGAAAAGTTTGCGCAGGAGTTCGACGGAACATATATCGTCGGTAAGGTAAATGTCGATGATGAGGAAGAACTTGCGGCAAGATTCAACATCATGAGCATTCCCACGATCAAAGTGTTCAAAAACGGCGCCGAGACAGCTTCGGCACTCGGTGTTCAGACGAGGGAAAAACTCCTTGAACTCATAGGGCAGTAAAGAGTACAATCATAACAAATAAACATGCAAACGGAGGTATAATATGGCCTGTTTTCTCGTACCGACAACCGAAGCTATCGTAACGACCGTGGCTGAGAGGATCATCAGATCCAAAGAAGAAAAGAATGCACCGGATAATGCAGATATCGAGGTTCCCCGCGTGAAGTTTTCCGCAAAGCTCGGATGGCTCAACAAAATGCTCTGGGGCGGAAGCGCACTGCTTGCGTTCGAGCACATCTGGCACGGTGAAGTGATCCCGACATTTCCGTTCCTTACGGCTGTACAGAACGGTGAGACATCGGAGATGCTTGCCGAAATGGGCACGGCCGGAGTCGGAATGGCTGTTCTCGTCACTCTTATCTGGGGCGGAATGCTTGCGGCTTCAAAGGTGATCGAGCGAAGAGACGATCGGAGTAAGGATACGGTAAAGGAGGAAGCGTGAGATGACATTACTGACCACAGTATTTGCCGCTATCATCTGTACCGTGATATGGTACAGGAAAGCTCCGGACAGTTCCATGCAGCTCGGTACGCTCTGTCTTATGTTCTGGGGAGCATCGATAATGTGGCTTGTTGACGCGATAGTTGAGTATTCAGAGATCGGAGCAGAGTATTTCGCACAGGATCCCGCTGACATGCTTAACGATCTGTACCTCGGACTGTCGGTGGTAGCGCTCGGACTGATAATCTGGCTTGTGATCCTCATTGTAAAGGATCCGAAAGGAATCGTCCGCGCCTCGCTTTTAAAGAGCAATGACTGAAACAAAAGGCGGTAGATACCGCCTTTGTTTTTTGTAAGGGATTTTGAACCGGGGATATGAGATGAACACGGATATCAGAGAATTACTTGAAGGAGTCAGGAACGGATCCGTATCTGTTGCGGATGCGGTGTTAAAGCTTAAGGAAGCTCCTTTTGAGGATATAGATTTCGCAAAGGTCGATATGCACAGGAAACTGCGTCAGGGCACGGCCGAGGTCATATACGGAGCGGGCAAGACTCCCGGACAGATCCGTACGATCGTTGAAACGATGCAGGAAAGAGGCCAGGAAAACATCCTGATAACCAGACTTTCGGAGGAAGTTTTCCTGCAGCTGAAAAATATAAATAACATTAGTTATCATAAAGATGCCCGCATCGCAACGGTCGGAAAATTCCCTGAAGCGGACGGTACGGGAAAGATAGTTGTCGTCACGGCCGGAACAAGTGATATCCCGGTTGCCGAAGAAGCCGCCGTTACCGCGGAATTTCTCGGGAATGAGGTCACAAGGATATATGACGTCGGAGTTGCGGGTCTGCATAGACTTTTGTCACGCCTAGATGATATAATGACAGCAACGGTCATCATCGCGATAGCCGGTATGGAAGGTGCGCTTGCAAGTGTGATAGGTGGTCTTGCGGACTGTCCCGTCATCGCGGTACCGACAAGTGTCGGATACGGTGCATCGTTTGAAGGAATGTCGGCGCTCCTGTCGATGCTCAATTCGTGTGCCAGCGGAGTGTCCGTGGTCAATATAGATAACGGTTTCGGCGCGGGATATACCGCGGGTATGATCAATCATATATCAGCAACAGCGGAAGGAACTGACTGTTAATGAAGACTCTTTATCTTGATCTGGGTATGGGCGCAGCGGGTGATATGCTCACTGCGGCTCTTTATGAGCTTCTTGATGAGACCCGGAAGAAGTCATTTGAGGAACGGATAGCATCCCTCGGTCTTGAAGGCGTTACGGTGACTTTTCAAAGATGTATCAAGTGCGGCATCACAGGAACGCACGCGGATGTACGTATTAACGGTACTGCCGAAGGCGAGCACGATCACCATGATCATGATCACGATCACCATCATCACAGCAGCATGGCAGATATCGGACATATTATAGATTCACTTAATGTAAGCCACGATACCGCATCAAAAATAAAGGAAATATATAAGATGATAGCGGCCGCGGAAAGCGAGGCACATTCAGTGCCCGTATCCGATATTCATTTTCATGAGGTCGGAACGGCTGACGCTATATGCGACATTGCATCGGTATGTGTACTGATGGAGATGATAGCGCCCGACAGGGTCATTGCATCACCCGTATGTACCGGATACGGCAAAGTCAGGTGTGCGCACGGGATTCTCCCTGTTCCCGCACCCGCCACCGCCAATATCCTTAAAGGTATCCCCATGTACGCGGGAACATGCGAAGGAGAACTGTGCACACCTACGGGTGCGGCACTTGTCAGATTCTTTGCGGATGATTTTTCCGGGATGCCCGTAATGAGTGTTACGGCCATCGGATACGGGATGGGGACAAAAGATTTTGAGACTGCGAACTGTCTTCGCGCAATGCTCGGTGAGTCTTCTCTTGCCGCCGCAGATATCGTCGAACTGTCGTGTAACGTTGATGACATGACCGGTGAGGATATCGGATATGCGACAAAGGTTTTTCTCGAAGAGGGTGCCGCAGATGTATATACAACCGCGATCGGAATGAAGAAAGGCCGCCCCGGGACGAAGATATCCGTTATGTGTCATCCCGAGGAGAGACGCCGTTTTGTCGATCTTATGTTCAAACATACAACGACGCTCGGCATCCGGGAGAACGCTTTCGGAAGGTATGTTCTCGACCGCAGAAGCGACAGTATTGATACCGGATCCGGTAAAGTTTCCGTCAAGATTTCCGAAGGATACGGGGTCAGCCGCCGCAAGATCGAATACGATGATCTTGAAAGGATCGCGACGGATCGGAACATTTCCGTAGCCGAGGCAAGATCGATCGCGAGTAAAGAAACAGATGACAGTAAGTGTTAAGAACAGAGTAAAATGTGTCGTGTGCATCATGTTATCGGCTCTTGTGTTATCGGGATGCGTGCGATCACCATATGATACAGCCGCGCCGGCTCCGTCGGATGTGGTTGAAACGGAAGAGCCGGAAGAGCAGATCACAGGCAATGAACCTGCACCGGAAGAAGAAACTGTAAGCGAATCCGGTAATCTTATACCGGGTGCGGATCTCATGAACGAGAACAGTGATTGGGGGCTGTATACGGAATCCGGGGGCTCAGCTTCGATGAAGACATCGGGCGGAAAGCTTACGGTACATATAGCCGATCCGGGAAGGGTCGGACATGCCGTACAGCTGTACTGCGGCGGATTCGAGATGCTTGAAGGCGGACGGTATCATTTTGAGGCCAGGATATCATCGGATGTGCCGCGAACGTTCGAATGGAGGATCCAGGTAAACGGAGGAGATTATCATCCGTACTCTCAGCTGAAGGATGTGGAGATAGGACCGGAAGCAAAAGTGATCACGTGTGATCTGACAATGAACGAGCCGTCGGATCCGGCACCGAGAATGTGTTTTAATCTCGGAGATGAAGGAGAAAAACAGGGTTTGGAGGAACATAACGTTACAATGGATAGTATTTCACTCGAACTTGAAAATGCAGGCGAGGTCAAACCCGCCGAGCTTTCGGGGGAACTGAAGAATATAAATGTTAATCAGATCGGGTACCTTCCCGTATCCGATAAACGTGCTGTCGTAAGATACGAAGGTGAGCGGCCGTCGGATTTTGATGTTGTATCTGCTGACGGAAAAAACGTCGTATACAGCGGAAATCTTTCGGACGGTATAGATAAAGGATCGAGCGGAGACAGGGTAGTGTATGCCGATTTTTCCGCCCTTACCGCTCCCGGGAAATACAGGATAAGAGTAGCCGGTGCAGGCGAATCGTATGATTTTACGATAGGATCCGATGTGTTTGACAGCGCTCTTACCGATACGCTTCGGATGTTCTATCTCCAAAGATGCGGATCCGAACTTGGCGAAGACCTTGCGGGTGATTTTTCACACTCCGCATGCCATACCGATGAGGCACGGGTGTACGGGGGCAACCGTTATGTTGACGTTTCGGGCGGATGGCATGATGCCGGAGATTACGGAAGATACACGGCACCCGCGGCCAAGGCCGTTGCGGATCTGATGATCGCATATGAGAACTATCCCGAAGCTTTTGAAACAAGCCTTAATATTCCCGAAAGCGGCAGCAGCATGCCGGATATCCTCTCGGAAGTTAAATACGAACTTGACTGGATGCTTAAGATGCAGGGAAGAGACGGAGGCGTATACCACAAAGTCACGGGTCTGAATTTTGACGGATTTATAAAAGCCGATGAATGCACGGAGGCACTGTACCTTCTACCCGAATCCAAAACGGCAACAGCCGATTTTGCGGCAGCGATGTATATGGCGGCAAGAGTATACGGACCGTTCGATGCCGGTTTTGCAGGAAGATGTTTAGCTGCCGCGGACCGCGCGATGGAAGCATACAAGGCGCATGCCGGCGACAGGAACTATACCAATCCGTCCGATGTCAATACGGGAGAATACGCTGACGGAAACAGCGCCGATGAGTTCCTGTGGGCCATCTGTGAAGGATACAAGACAACGGGGCAGAAGCGTTTCGGGAAGATGCTCGATCTTGTCGATCTGTCCAGGATCACGGTCGATGAATTCGGCTGGGCTGATGTGAGCGGATATGCATATTACGCTTATCTTACGTCCGACAGAGGGATGAAGATCGCGATGGATGTT
>JAFZRD010000011.1 GCA_017620055.1 Lachnospiraceae bacterium | reverse complement strand
GTATCCGATCTTGAAATCCACTCCGCACTTAAGTCCCGATTCCCTCTCGAGGATCGGCACGCATATATCTTCCGTAACGCCCGGATAGACCGTTGATTCGTATACGACTATCGAGCCCTTTGTAAGATTACGGCCGAGTATCTCACTCGCAGACTCTACCGGATACAGGTCAGGTGTCTTGTCCTGGTTGATCGGCGTGGGCACGGCAACGATATGGAACTTGGCACCCTTAAGATCCTCGGGGTTCGATGTGAACTCCACTGTCGATTTGGCGATCGCCTCGTCTCCGACTTCCTTCGTCGCATCCTTGCCCGACTTGTACGCGGCTATCTTCTCCGCATTCAGATCGAAACCGATGACCTTGACCTTCCTTGCAAAAGCGACCGCTATCGGCATTCCGACATATCCGAGTCCGACAAGCGCTATCTTCTCTTTTCCGTTTTTGATGTCTTCATAAAGGCTCATGAACTATTTCTCCTTTTTCATAAAGCTTCTTACGGTATCCGTCAGGTAGCCCCACAGAGCCGCGACGACCCGTCTGTTAAGTATGAACAGTCCGACGATAAGTATAACACCTATCGCAACATTCATCCATTCATTATCCGTAAACGTTGCAAACGCAGCATATGCTATATAGAAAATGACCGATACAGCAAACCGCCTGTGATCGTATTCAACAGGATAGCACCTGCCGGCAAAGTATGTTCCTATCGCAAAGTAAACAAGATACGTAAACGCCGTCGCTATCGCGGCCCCGACTCCGCAAAGGCGCGGAACAAGGAAGAGGTTTCCGGCAAGGTTGCATATGATCGCAACGAGCGACGCATAGTTGAAATACTTCGGCTTCTTCGTGAACTTGATGCCCTGGCCGGTCATCTCGAACAGAATGGACAGCACCGGCATCAGCGCCAGGAACGGTATTATCTTCACCGCTCCCCTGTATTTGCTTCCGAGTATGAGCACAATGATGCTTCTGAAAGCGGTTATCCCGAACGCCGCGAACATGCACAGGAACTGCACCTTCTGGAACATGTCGGCAAAGAACGGTTTGGCGACCGACTCATCTTCCTGCTCGTATTTCTTCATCGCTATCGGCGACCAGAACGCGACATACGTGATCTTGAGCGTCAGCAGTATCGACATGATCTGCATCGCCGACGAATACACTCCCGTTTCGGAAAAATCATTCAGGAAACGTATCGACCACTTGTCCATCGATGACAGGAGCCACTCCATCAGGAGCATCGGGACGAACGGTATCCCGTAGCGCAGGAGTTCTTTCTCCGACAGTTCGTGAGGGGCGGCCGTGTAGCCTTTTCCCTGCACGGCAAACCTTATGAGAAGAAATACCGTAACGATGACAAGGGGGAGCGTCATCTCATAGAGACCCACCCTGAAATCGTCCCCGAGTATAAGGGCGAATACGACGATGAACGTTATGTTCAGTACTTTGGTCAGTATGTTGAGATTGGAATAAAGTTTCCCCTTCTGCTCCATCCTTATGTTCAGGAACAGGAATCTCTCAAACACCGAGGTCACCGTGTATGCGATGACAAGGAGTGTCACATCGAGTCCGTCCCTCTCAAACAGGATGTTGTTGAAAAAATGCGAAAAAGCAAAATACACCGCTGACAGGATGCATATGAGAATGAGCGGTGCGCGAAGACATGTTGAAAACAGCTTTCTCGTATCGACCTTTTCGCTGTAGAAATATCTTATATATGACTGGTCAAGCCCGAGTATCGCAAAGATGTAGATGATCGATACCGCCGACAGGAACAGTGATGTCCTGCCGTATTCATCCGTCGAGAGAAGCCTTGTTATAAGGGGCAGCGATATAAATCCCAGCAACAGGACAACAAAGTTCCCGTAGAAGAATTCTATGAAACTGGCCAGTACATTTGTCTTTTTATCCGAGGATCCCGTCATAGATCTTTATGTGTCCTTCGATGTTTTTGTCCGTTGTATAGTTATCCCTGTATCGGCTGTAGAACATTTCGCGCTCCGCCTCTGCCTCATCCGGATGGGATATGAGATATTTCATCCTTGATGTGAGCTTATCAAGGTCATTGATATCATAAAGGTCATCACTGTTTGCGATAACTTCGGGAAGCCCGCCGACTGAGGTGGACAGCACGATACACTTTCTGCTCATCGCCTCGACCGCAGCTTTTCCGAACGACTCGAAGCAGCTCGTCATCACGAAGAAATCAACAAGATAATAGTAATCGGCTATCTCCTCCTGGGACAGATCCTGCATGTATATGAGGCCCTCCTGCCCGACCGAGCCGGTGATGCCGTTCTTTATCGATGCGACGATCTCCTCATCCCTCTTCTCATATACGGACAGGACTAGAGCGACCTTGAACTTTATCCCCGCGTCCTTTATCGCGGCAACTACCGAAGGCGCTTTTCCCCAGTCCTTCTCTTCGGATATCCTTCCGGCGAACCCGACGACCACCGTATCGTCCGGTATGTTATATCTCTCCCTGGCCTTCTTTCTGGCTTCCGGATCATACCCGGCAAAAGCATTGCTTATCGTGTTCGGAACAACCTTTATCGGGCAGCCGATACTGTCTTTCCAGAGGTCGGCGTTAAACCGGGTTGTCGTTATCATGCAGACGGCACGCTTCATCGTCTCCCTGATGCAAACGAGCGAATGCTTTCTGTATCCGAAGCGGAGCCCCCTGTCGGTATATATGAACGGTAT
>JAFZRD010000109.1 GCA_017620055.1 Lachnospiraceae bacterium | reverse complement strand
CGTTATCGGTAACAATATCGCAAACGTTAACACCGTGGCATACAAGTCACAGAACGTGACATTCCAGGAACTCATGTACCAGACAACGCAGGCAGCTTCAGCAGCTAACGCTGAGACGGGCCGTGGCGGTGTCAACGCAAAGCAGATCGGTCTCGGTGTTCAGACCGGTGCCATCAACGCAAACATAACAACATCGGGTGCTTCCCAGACAACGGGTAACCCCTTCGACGTACAGATCAAGGGCGACAGTTTCTTCATCGTAAGTGACGGCGCGAACAACTACTTCACACGTGCGGGTGCGTTCTATGTTGACGGTATGGGAAATCTAGCCATGACATCAAACGGCTACACCGTTATGGGATGGCAGGAAGATCCCAACAAGCCCGGAACTATCATTAAGGATACGGTTACAGCACTTAAGATAATGAGCCCTGAAAATATGACATCCGAGCCGGAGCAGACAACACAGGCTTATCTTTCGGGGGTGATTGATAAGAACAGTACACAGCTGTCATCGACTAATGGACTTATCGTGAATGTGGGGCTTTACGATAATCTGGGTTACAGTTATATAGCCAAGTTTTCTATAAAGGAGAAAAATCCTATAGTTGAAGGCGAATATGACTTTGATATGATTGATCTTGTTGATTCAAAGGGATTTAGCCTTATGCATGATTGTAGCGAAGCCGGTTATGAAAAGAATGGATATGATGTTCCGGTATCGGAAGGAGGACCGGGACGGGCTGCAGCTGTAGGATATACTTTAGATCCTACTACAGGACTAAAATATGATCCTTCCACAGGTAAGAGTGATATTGATGACGATCACCCATTTAAATTGACAATAGATCCTACAGATATACCGGCATTTACATCGGACATCGAGATTTGTGTTGGCACATCGACGATGTATGACAATAAGGGAACATCAACCATCAAAGGTAACGCAGGTGATTACGAAGGTAACTACGCAGGACGTAAGGTCGGTGAGATGAGCGGCGTAGCGATCGCAACAGACGGTAAGATCACTGCTACATACGATAACGGAACATCTAAGCTCCTCGGTCAGATCGCGGTTGCAAACTTCGCTAACCCTTCCGGTCTTGAGAAGATCGGTGACAACCTCTACCAGTCAACACCGAACTCAGGTGCATTCGACGGTATCGGTGAAGATATCACGGCAGGTTCCGGATCGCTCTCAACCGGCGTTCTCGAAATGTCAAACGTTGACCTTTCGGCAGAGTTTACGGATATGATCACAACGCAGCGTGGATTCCAGGCAAATAGCCGTATTATCACGGTTTCCGATTCCATGCTCGAGGAACTGACAAACCTTAAGAGATAATAAATAGTTCCTTTACGGTTTTGGGATGCGTGCAGGGCACGCATCCCTTTTCCACCCCTATACCGTCAATATAAAAAGACATAGACATTTACATAAAATAATAGTAAAATAACTATGTGCGTTTATGCGCAAATCTTGTATTTTTAACTAGGGTGGTATAAGAAGTTGGATTTAGCAACCTTAATAGGTGTAGTTGCCGGCCTTATATTCATGCTCGTGTCCATTCTTATCGGACAGGACGGTGCGGCCGGACTGAAATATTTCCTTGATGCCCCCTCTGCCATGATCACATTCGGTGGAGCGTTCGCTGCCATATTCGGCGGCACGAGTATCAAGGATTTCGTTGGCGGATTAAAGAGTGCCAAGATCGCTTTCATGCACGGAAGCGAAGATCCCGGCGCTATCATACAAAAGATCATAGATCTATCTAACGTGGCACGTAAAGAAGGTCTGCTCTCACTTGAAGAAGCGGCCTCAGGTCTCGATGACGTCTTCCTTCAGAAGGGCGTCATGCTTATCGTCGACGGGACGGATCCCGACCTTGTAAGAGGAATACTGGAGACGGAGCTTATCAGTATCGATGAGCGCCATAAGGTAAACATCGGCTTCTGGGAAGATCTCGGAGGCATGGGTCCTGCGTGGGGTATGATCGGAACCCTCCTCGGACTCGTTATGATGCTTTATCACATGGATGATGTTGCGGCTCTCGGCCCGAACATGGCCGTTGCCCTTATCACGACATTCTACGGCTCGGTTCTTGCGAACTGGATATGTGCACCGTTCGCATCAAAGCTCAAGAAAGTAAACGGAGCCGAGATGAAGGTCAAAGAGATCACTATCGAGGGACTTCTGTCCATACAGGCAGGTGAGAACCCCCGTGTTATAGAAGAAAAACTCAAGTCGTTCCTGGCACCGGGTGACCGTGGCAGCAGCGGCGGAGAAGAAGGGGGAGGCGAAGAGTAGTGGCTAAGCGCAAAGAAGAAGAGCCGCCAAAAGGCGCGCCGGCGTGGCAATCGACCTTTGCCGACCTGATGAACCTTCTGCTGTGCTTCTTCGTTATGCTTTTTGCAATGTCGACGATCGACGCGGAGAAGTTCGCACTTGTAGCGGCAAGTTTCTCTCAGACGTTCTCGATATTTGATTCCGGCGGATCGTCCCTTCTGGAAGGTCTTCTTATAAACAACGGTGTTTCCCAGCTCTCACAGCTGGATGTATATATGAATACGATGGGGCAGGCTGCATCGGCCGAGGAAGAGTCGGATGACATGTACAAGAAGTTCGACGACAAGGTTGACGAGGTGCAGCAGGAGATGCTCAAGCAGAACGAACAGCTTTCCGAGAAGATTGAGGAAGCGCTGCAGGAGCAGAACCTCTCCGGCGATATTGATGTCGACTTCACTTCGCAGTATGTTGAGCTTACGCTCAACGGCGCGCTCCTGTTCGACTCGGGTAAAGCGGAACTTAAGAAAGAGGCGCTTCCGCTGATGGAGAAGATCGGAGTGATCCTTCAGAAGTATGCGGATTCCACGATCGAGGTTGAGGGACATACCGACAACGTGCCGATCCATACAGCGAAGTTTGCGAACAACAACGAACTGTCAAGCGCGAGAGCGTTATCGGTATTCGATTATCTTGTTGAACACACCAACCTTCTTCCGGCTAACATCAAGCATTCGGGAAGAGGCGAGTACATACCCGTTGCGGATAACGGGACAGCGGAAGGGCGTGCCAAGAACAGACGCGTCGAGATCAAGATCTACAACGCACTTGCGGCACCTTAAGTGTCAAAAGGGACGGTTCTTTCTGACACAACAAATGAGGAGATAATTGTATGAAGAAAAATCTGATGTCGGTCGTTATACTGGCGCTCGTCACAGTAAACCTGGTACTCACGGGGATCATCATGTTCTCGACTGTATCGGCAAACCGCAAGACGATCGCACTTGTCGATGATATCGCGGCGATCCTCAACCTTGAACTTGAGAAGCCCGCAGCCGGCGAGGAGGCTCCGGAGGAGCAGATGGTCCTTCCGGAGAATTCGGAAGTATACGATATCGCAGATGCGATGACGGTAGCCCTCAGGGACAGCGGTGACGGCAAGGATCACTATGCTATGTGTTCCGTATCGTTTTCGCTCAACAAAGAGAATGAAGATTATAAGACATACCAGCCTATGCTCGCAGCCAAGGAGAGTAAGATCAAGAGCGAGATCATAGAGGTTGTCGGTTCATACACCAAGGAACAGGCACAGGCCGATGTTCACGGAATCGAGGATGCCATACTTGCAAAAGTACAGGCTATGTTCGATTCGACGTTTGTATACGAAGCGTACTTCCGCGACATTAAGTTCCAGTAAGATTTTTCATAAATCGGAAACGAGGTGAGCTTAGATGGGCGAAGTTCTCTCGCAAAATGAGATTGACAGTCTGCTTCAGGCCCTAAGCTCCGGTGAACTTGACGCAGAAGACATCAATAGCATTGACGAGCGATCAGCGAAAAGCTACGATTTCAGACGCCCGGCCAAATTTTCAAAAGAGCATCTTCGAACACTTGAGATCATATTCGAGCACTACGGGAGACTCCTTTCGACCAACCTGCCGGTATACCTTCGCAAGAACATCCAGGTAAGCGTTGTTAACTCGGAAGCGTGTACATTCTCGGAATTCTCAACCGCACTTGCCAACCCGGTATTGCTGGCAGTCGTGAATTTCGATCCGCTCGGAGGGAATATTCTTCTCGAGATCGCCGCGAACCTCGGGTACGCGATAATCGACAGAATGCTCGGCGGAGCGGGTAATCCGCTAGACAAGGCCAGGGATTTTTCAGAGATCGAGAGATCTATAATCGACAAGATCATAACGGTGTGTGTCCAGCTCCTGCGAGAGCCGTGGAAGAACGTTACCGAGATCAATCCGTATCTCGAGAGGGTGGAGACGAACCCGCAGTTCGCACAGATCATAGCACCGTCGGAAATGATCGCGATCATTACGATAAACGTCAAGATCGGTGATGTCGAAGGACTGATGAACGTGTGTCTTCCCTATTTCACACTCGAGTCGGTCATGGATAAACTGAATACCAAGTACTGGTTCGCCAACATGAAGGACAACGGAGGAGAGGAATTCGGCGAACACATCGAGACGATAATCAGGAAGATCTCGATGCCGATAAGGGCAGTACTCGGAAAGAGCACGATCACGGTAAGCGATTTTGTGAACCTGCAGCTCGGGGATATAATCAAGCTGGGAAGCAAAGTCGATTCACAACTCGATATATACGTCGGCAACCTTCAGAAGTTTAAGGCACTGCCGGGAACGAGCCGCGACGGATACGCGGTGAGAGTTACGGAAATACTAAGGGAGGAGGAGAAATAGAGTATGGACGGAATGTTATCACAAGATGAAATAAATGCTCTGCTGAGCGGCGGAATACCCGATGCACCGGCCGCTGACGCCTCCACAGACGCTGATGCGGCTCCTGCCGATGAAGCTCCTGCAACATCAGCTGCACCTGCCGGCGGTGATGAACTGACCGACGACGAGAAGGATGCGATCGGCGAGGTTGCCAACATAAGCATGGGCACAAGCGCCACCACGCTGTACTCCCTTGTAAACAGAAAGGTCAATATCACAACACCGGTTGTTGATATGGCCACATGGGACAAGATAGTCGAAGAGTACGAAAGACCATGTGTGTTCATCAAGATCAAATACACGGTTGGTCTTGAAGGTACCAACATCTTGATACTGAAGGAACATGATGTTAAGATCATTACTGATCTGATGATGGGTGGTGACGGTACCAATATCGAGGAAACGGAACTGACAGACATACATCTGTCGGCCATCTCCGAAGCGATGAACCAGATGATGGGATCTTCGGCAACGTCACTGTCATCAATGCTCGGACGCATGATCGATATCAGCCCTCCCGAGGCAAACCTCGTGGATGTGGCCGGAATGGAGAAGCAGGAGGACATTTCCTCATTCCTTCTCGGGCGTTTCGTCAGGATCACGTTCAAGATGCAGATCGGCGATCTGGTTGACAGCAAGATCATGCAGTT
Source organism: Lachnospiraceae bacterium (assembly GCA_017620055.1). The sequence continues at coordinate 5,462 of JAFZRD010000109.1, read as the reverse complement.
GTATCCTATTGACTTTGCAAAGAATCTTTATGATTACTTTATGGACAGTCAGGAACCTGCAGCTCCGCCAGAACCGGAACCTGCTGCCCCGCAGATGGCAGCTCCTTCGATGGGAGCACCGAGCAGCGGCCAGAGCATGGGAGCACCTCAGATGCCGCCGCCTTCGATGGGAGCACCCACGATGGACCTCGGTATGGGAGCCCCGATGATGGGTATGCCGGGAATGGGAATGCAGCCCCAGATGGGCGCGGCCCCGCAAATGGGCATGCCGATGCCGAACATAAATATCCAGCCTGCGAGCTTCACACCGTTCTCTACGGATGTAAGCGCAATGCAGACCCAGGAGAACATAGCTCTTATCAAAGACGTACCGCTTGAGGTCACCGTAGAATTAGGTAGGACAAGTAAAGCAATTTCTGATATACTAGACTTTGCACCCGGTACGATCATAGAGCTCGATAAGATTGCCGGCGAGCCGGTAGATGTGCTTGTTAACGGCAAGCTAGTAGCAAAAGGTGAAGTAGTGGTCATAGAAGAGAACTTCGGTGTCAGAGTCACCGAAATCATCAACTAACCAAGATAGAGGAGAAAAACGATGGCAAAAAACATTCTTATCTGTGATGATGCAGCATTCATGCGCATGATGATCAAGGACATTCTCTCAAAGAACGGTTATAACGTAGCCGGCGAAGCAGAGAACGGTGCAAAGGCTGTTGAGAAGTATGCAGAACTCAAGCCGGACCTTGTTCTGATGGACATCACGATGCCTGAGATGGATGGTATCCAGGCACTCAAAAAGATCAAGGAAAGCGATCCTTCCGCGCTTGTTATCATGTGCTCGGCTATGGGTCAGCAGGCTATGGTTATTGAATCGATCCAGGCAGGTGCAAAAGACTTTATAGTTAAGCCTTTCCAGGCTGACAGGGTTATTGAGGCCGTTAAAAAAGTCGTAGGTTGATAATATGATACTTGCGCTCACCGACAGGGCAGAAAGCTTCACGCAGTTTCTGACCGTGATTTTGATATTCCTGCTGGTGCTGGGTCTGACATATCTGACCACGCGCTTCGTGGGGAATTACCAGAAGATCCGCAGCGTTAACCGGAACTTCGAGGTGATCGAGACACTCAAGATCACGAACGGCAAATATCTTCAGATCGTCAGAGTCGGAGAGAAGTATGTTGTCATCGGGATCGGCAAGGACAGTATCACCAAGGTCTGCGAACTATCGGAAGATGATATCAAGCCGGTACCCGAAGAGACCGGCATACAGTCATCCGAGATGTTCAAAGCCATATTCGATAAAGCCAAGGAACGGATAAAAGGCGGCAAAAATAATGATAAATAGCGGTAGCATTGGAGGCAGAAGAGCAGTCTTGATCTTTTGCTTTCTTGCGTATTTAATGACATTTTTATTTATGTCACCCACAAGAGTATACGCCAGCGACGTTAATGACCTGGGGATCACACGGGATGTCGAGCCATCACGACCTACCGTTATAAGACAACCGGGAACGGCGACTGAGGCCGATGACATAAGGGAGCTAAACGTATCCAACAATCTTTCAATAACCTATACGGACCAGCAGGGTAATCTGTCGGGGACACTCAGGATCCTCATCATACTTACCCTCGTTGCAATGGCACCTTTTCTCGTAATAATGATGACCTCATTTACGAGAATACTCATTGTACTTCATTTTGTCAGATCGGCCATCGGTACCCAGACAGCACCACCGAACCAGGTGCTTGTAGGACTGACCCTGTTTCTGACATTTTTTATTATGAACCCGGTTATCACGGATATTAACAACAATGCGGTCAAGCCGTTCGAGGCCGGCGAGATGACCCAGCAGGAGTTCGTCGATACCGCGCTCACACCGCTGCGTGAGTTCATGTATCCGCAGACACAGACAAAAGATGTGCGCCTCTTCATGGATATCGCCAAGATCGACAGTGTTGAGTCGATAGATGACATCCCGACACGTGTACTCGTGCCCGCCTTTGTCATCAGCGAACTGAGACGAGCGTTCATCATAGGATTTTTGATATATATTCCGTTCATTGTCATAGATATGGTCGTGGCGTCGACGCTGATGTCGATGGGTATGATGATGCTGCCGCCGACGACGATCTCGATGCCGTTCAAGATACTGCTGTTCGTGCTCGCGGACGGGTGGAATCTCGTCATCGGAAACCTAGTCAAGACATTTTATTAGCGGTGACGAAGAAGTATTTACTGTTTGGGAGAAAAGTTTTGGAGGACGTTGTTACTTGACGAGGTTTTTTCGAGTCTAGTAACGTGACGTCCGGAAAGAAGCGAAAGCGCCTTTTCGAGCAAATATGTAAATGCTTCGAGGAGCGCAAAGAGGGAGGATAAGTATTATGATGGATATCGATAATGTTACGACGATCACCCGTACAGCATTGTACACGATCATCAAATGCTCGGCGCCGATGCTTCTCGTGTCGCTGATCATCGGTCTGTCCGTGAGTATTTTCCAGACGGTTACATCGATCCAGGAGCAGACGCTTACGTTCGTGCCGAAAGTCATCGGCATATTCGCGGCGATCATGATCCTCGGTCACTGGATACTCGGTGAGGTCGTTGCGTACACCACACAGCTTTGGAACGGGTTATCACTGTATATCAGATAAAACATGCTTGATCAGACATTTACCTTTGTAGATCTGGAATTCTTCCTGCTGATATTTGCAAGGATATCGGCCTTCGTGTTTGTGGCACCGTTCTTCTCGATGACGAATACGCCGAGAAGGCTGCGCGCGGGATTTTCGTTCATCGTTGCGATCCTTCTCGTGCACGCGATCCCCGATCATGAGGTGCCGGCTTATAACACGGTCCTCGGTTATTCGATAATCGTTCTGAAGGAAACGATCACCGGACTGCTGATCGGACTCGGCGCGAATATGTGCATGTCGATCGTCCACCTTGCGGGTAAGGTTGCGGATATGGAAGTGGGTCTGTCGATGGTGCAGCTCTTCGATCCGATGACAAGGGAAGGAACCGGTTTCATGGGTTCGTTCTACCAGTACATACTGGTGCTGATCATGCTCGTTACGAACATGCATTATTACTTTCTCCGGGCGATCATCGAGACGTTCAATCTGATCCCGATCGGAGGGGCGAAGTTCTCGTCGGAGAAGATAATGACAACGATGGTACAGTTCCTGACGGATTTCGTGACGATCTCGTTCAGACTGTGTCTTCCGATAGTCGCAGCGATGCTGATACTGAACGCGGTACTCGGAGTTCTCGCCAAGACCGCACCGCAGATCAATATGTTCTCGGTCGGTATACAGATCAAGATCATCGTCGGACTGGGGATATTGTTCCTGACGATAGGGACGCTGCCGAGCGCATCGGAGTTCATCTTCAAGGAGATGCGCATCATGGTCACGGCGATGGTAAGGAGTATGCAGTAGGCTGTAAGTAGGGGTAAGGGGAAAACATGATAGACAATGCCGTGTTGTTGAAATTGAATCTCCAGCTGTTTGCCAAGGAAGGACCCGGAGGCGAAAAGACCGAACCGGCTACCGAGAAAAAACTCTCGGATGCCCGTAAGGAAGGTCAGGTTGCCAAGAGCCGGGAACTCGGGCAGGCTCTCACTCTTTTGGCTCTGTTCATCGTGCTCAAGATATGGGCGGGATCGATAGGCCACAACTTTATAAACAGTTTCCGCACCAACTACACGCGGATGAAAGAGATGACGACCCTGGTCGGCGGAGAGATCTCGGTCAAGGATTTCACAAGACTTCTCAATTCCAACATCCTGAACATGGCGCTGATCGTGGCACCCGTATTTGCCGCCGCGGTCGTTGTCGCAGTCGTAGCGGACATATTCCAGGTCAAATGGCAGCCGACCACAAAGCCGCTCCGTCCCAAATTTTCGAAGATCAATCCGATAAGCGGGTTCAAGAGGATATTCTCGAAAGAGAAGCTCGTCGAGCTTCTAAAATCACTTGTCAAGCTTCTGCTTCTCGGATATATGGCATACTCAACCATAAAGGGTGAGTTCTCGGTTCTGTTCGCGCTCTTTGACATGGACCTGATCAGTGCGATAGGAGTCATCGGTGACATTTCCATAAACCTCGGACTCAAGATCAGCGCGCTCTACATAGTCATCGGATTTGCCGACTACGGCTACCAGAAATGGAAGTTCGCGGAAGACATGAAGATGACCAAGCAGGAAGTCAAGGACGAATGGAAGAACGCGGAAGGAGATCCCGCGGTCAAGGGCAAACAGAAACAGAGGATGCAGGAAGCGTCAAGAAGAAGGATGATGCAGGCCGTGCCGAGCGCGGATGTCGTCATCACGAACCCGACGCATTTTGCGGTTGCGATCAAATATGACATGAACGTATTCGACGCTCCTTACGTTGTTGCGAAAGGTGAGGATTTTCTCGCCGCGCGTATCAAGGAGAGAGCAGCGGAAGCCGGCGTAGAGATCGTCGAGAACAAGCCGCTCGCGAGAATGCTTTACTATAACGTGGATCTCGGCAGCCCGATACCGCCCGAGCTGTATCAGACCGTCGCGGAGATCCTCGCTGTTATCTACAACGCACGACAGGCTGGTTGATTCAGCGAGGTTGGTGACAATTTCTCATGAGTCATCCCGTGCGGCTTCTCGATTCCTACCAGGGAGTCCAAAGAGTAAACGCGTCACGGGTGGCGAACTGAGAAATTCGTACATCCAACCGAGCTGGAAGAAAAGAAAATCGCAGGGGAGGAGGTGACAAGCGCATATGAAGAAATTTGCTGTACCCGACATAGGCGTGGCACTGTATCTTCTCAGCGCGTTCATTTTCCTCATCGTTCCCATCCCCTCAGGGCTCCTCGACGTGGCACTCGCGATCAATATCGCGGTCGCGTTCGCGGTCCTCTTTAATACGATGTTCGCAAAAGAAGTTCTGGATATGTCATTCTTCCCGACTCTTTTGCTGTTCACGACGATATTCAGGATATCACTGAACGTATCGTCCACAAGACTGATACTGTCGACCGGTTCTCCCGGAAACGTCGTAGAGACGTTCGGACAGTTCGTGGGCGGCGGTGACCTCATAATGGGAACCATCGTGTTCATCATCCTGATAATCATACAGTTCATGGTCATCAACAAAGGTTCGGAGAGAGTTGCCGAAGTTACCGCCAGATTTACGCTCGATGCGATGCCCGGTAAACAGATGGCGATCGATGCCGACCTTAACACAGGAGCGATAACCGACGAGGAAGCAAAAGCAGCACGTGCCAAGATCCAGGAGGAGTCAAGCTTCTTCGGATCCATGGATGGTGCGGTCAAGTACGTAAAGGGAGATGCGACCGCCGGTCTTATCATAACGTTCGTAAACATCATCGGCGGCATTGCGATGGGAATGCTTCGTCAGGGGCTCGATTTTAACGCAGCCATATCAAAGTACACGATACTGACGATCGGTGACGGACTGG
>JAFZRD010000108.1 GCA_017620055.1 Lachnospiraceae bacterium | reverse complement strand
GTGTTCTTTTAATTGAATGTTATTACCGTTTTCTTGTATACAATCTTCAAGAAGCAGCGCTACATGTATATCCAGAGCATATTCCATCAGAACACCGATAAGTTTGTTCTGTACCGGTGTGAATCCTGTGAACCCGTCAAATACGATCACGCTGTTTTTGACGGTATCTGAATGGGGCACGAGCAGACTTACCGCATCGAGAGTCTCCTCAACGGTCGTATATCTGTCCTTCGTATATTCTTTGAACAAGCCGTAGATAAGGGCTATGTCAGAAAGCTTCCCTGCAAGAAGCCCTCTTCCCGATTCATTTGTTTTACGCGCGAGTTCCTCCGCCTTTTCGACGGTGATCCCGTACTGCATGAATTCCGATATGACGGACTTGATCCTGTCCGTATATCCCGGCTTGTCGAGATTGTCCCCAAACACCTTAAGGTCCCTTTTGTGTTTGGCGGCAAGCATCCCTATCAGAAGACTCTTTCCCATGTCATCGAGCGTTGTGATGTCGGACGCAAACGAGCCGACTTCGTCACTGATCCTGTGGGCAAGTCTCGAAAACGACAGAACGTCGATGTTCAGTATTCCTTTATTTGGGGAATTAAAGACGAGTTCCTGCTGGGTTGACAGGCCGAACTGCTCGGGAACGACGACAAGGTACTGCCTTTGCGGGTTCTTTTCGGCTTCATCCAGTATGTATCTGATAAGACGGCGGCTTTTATCGCTTGCGGCTCCTCCGAGCCAGAATCTTAACGGCATGATCTTTCCTTTGCGAACTTATTGTCAATATACCGGCACAGTGATATACTACGTGATGTTGATAAAAGCTAGGGGAGCGAATGCTGAGATCGCTTTTGGGCGAACCCTCATTACCTGATCCGGGTAATACCGGCGTAGGGAAGCATCTATGTCCCCTCCTGTGCATTTAAGGAGGTTTTTTTATGTCAGAAAACGTATCTGTTTCCACAACAAAGCGGCTGATGGAATCCGCGATCATGGTTTCGATCGGAACCGTTCTGTCACTGATAAGGCTGATCGACCTGCCATACGGCGGATCTGTCACGATAGGCTGCATGCTGCCTGTGATGATAATCGCATACAGGCACGGATTCCGCTGGGGTCTTGTGACCGGATTTGTGTTTGGACTCCTCCAGCAGCTTCTCGGACTCAAGACTCTTTCCTATGTCACAACCTGGCAGTCGATAGTAGCGGTGATCCTTCTGGATTATCTTGTCGCATTTATGATGACCGGCTTTGCCGGACTGTTTCAAAAGGTCAGATCCCAGCCCTTTGCGCTCACGATCGGTGCCGTCGTCGCCTGTATATTGAGGTTCTTATGCCACGTTATCTCCGGAGCAACCGTCTGGGCCGGACTGTCGATCCCTTCAAACGCAGCCCTGATCTATTCCGTCGGGTATAACGCCACATACATGATCCCCGAGACGATCGTAACGGCAATACTCGCTTACTACGTAGGATCGGTGCTTGATTTCGGAAGCGATAATATCGCTCATCTGTCAAAAGACAGGAAGGCAAAAGTCCCCGTTCTGAAATGGATCGGCGGGCTGATCCTTGCCGGCGCACTTTTGTTTGACGTCAGAATGATCTTTATGAACGTTCAGAACGCCGAAACGGGTGATTTTGACATGGCAGGCTATGCACGGGTCAACTGGATGCTGCTTCTGGCGGTTACCATAGTCGGTGCCGTCATATCGGGCATCCTGATATACAAGTCATCTTCCAACAAAGGGCCGGAATGATCCGGCCCTTTTGTGATCCGTTATTTGCACACCCGATAACACTTCCGACCGTTAAGATTCAAGCACCTGTTTGAGTGAATCTTCAACGCTTTCCGTAAGAGATTCCATCATTTCAACGGATGATTCGGTCTCCTGTGCCGAATCTACGAGACTTTGTGCCCTCGAATTAACGCTCTCCACTATCTCGGACAACCTATCCGACTCCTTGATGAGTCTGTCTATCGTTTCCTTGATGTCATTGTTATTCCTGTTACTGTCGTCCGCGGTCGTCTTGGAATTGTCCGCAAGGTTCTTGATCTCCTCGGCAACGACCGCGAAGCCCCTGCCGGCTTCTCCTGCTCTGGCAGCCTCTATGGAAGCGTTGAGTGCCAGAAGGTTGGTCTGGCTCGATATTGCAATGACATCGGCGTTGTTCGATCCGAGCTTCTCAAGATTACTCTCTATATTCTCTATGACTTCCTTCAGGTTACATACAAAGTCCTCGACTTCTTTCATGGATTCCGATATGGCACCCGTCTGGTGTGCGTTGTTTGCACTGGACTTCTTAATCTGTTCGATCGAATCCATCAGTTTCCCGAAGTTCTCATTGATACCGACGCTGATGGAAGCATTCTTCTCATTCATCTCGTCATGAACACGCTGAACTTCCTCGGCGAGTCCCATAGCCTTGTCCATCTCTTCGTAGGCTCTGTCCTTGATATAATGAACGCAGTTGCGGCGGTGGCTGAACCCGTTCGCTATAGCCATTGCCATTTCCCTGCAAGTGTCATATCCGCAGCATCCGCAGTCGATACGCCTGCTCTGCCCGTCAGTCTTCTTCATCTCGGAAAAGATCTTGTCCAGTTCCGACTCCGAAGGGATACGGTAAGCACACTCCTTGCTCCTGTCCGTATACTTTCTCAGGAAATCATCAAGCTTAAGGCCCTCAAACTGTTTATTGAGCGCTTCCATCCTCTTGGCCGGTGTGAGGTTCCTGCCCCATGCGGACTTCTTCGACTCATTCTTGCTGTTTGCGCGTATCTTCTGGATACTTTCATATACGTCCTCATTGAGCGTTTTTCGGTTATCCACTCCGGTACCGTACAGGCAGCCGTTCGTACAGTTGAGCGCATCAACGAACAGATACTTTGTCTTTCCGCCCTTGATTCGGTCTTTGTTACGCTGGAGATATTCGTACATATGATGCTCACCCTCCATCTGGCGGACGAGAGCATCTTCACCGAGAAGCCAGTAAACGTTTTCTTTGAGTCCTCCGGGCATCGGATATATGGATCCGAGACCGTATTCGATCTCGTCTTTGTACGGCTGCGCGCCGCTTACGGGATGTTCTTTAAGATAAGCCACCAGTTTAGAGAAAGTCAGATTATATGAGGCATATCCCTTGTTGTTGGGATCATCTATCTCATTCTTCTTGGCAATACACGGACTTATGAACGCAAGCTTGTCGGTCACGTTCATATATTTCTTCATGTAAATCGCCGTACACATCATCGGGCTCTGAACCGGCATGAGCTTAGGAAGAAGTTCCGGAACATAACGCTCTATATAGCCGACAACTGCCGGACACGGCTGCGAGATACCGCCGTAGAATCTGTTCTCCGTAATATACTTGATATAACCCCACGTCGTTATATCGGCACCGAATGATACACTGACAAAACGGTTGACGCCGAGCTTCTTGAGCATTCCGAGATATTTCTCATATTCGTTCGGATAGTTTGCAAGAAATGCAGGCGCTATGATCACGGATATCCTCTGGCCGTTCTTCAGATCCCTGAAGAACTCTTCGGTATCATCCACATACTCTCGGGCGCCGTGTTCACACGCATCGATACAAGAACCGCATGCGATACACTTTTGGGGATCTACCTCGATAACATTTCCCCTGTCCTTTTCGACAGCTATGTTCGCTCCGATACAACTGCATGATCTGATACAGCGATTACAACCTATACACTTCTCATTTGTACTGATAAGGCCCATACCTTCTCTCCTTCCGACGGATTCTTACAATGTCCGTATTGAGAAATATTATAGCACCAAACTCTTCACTTTTCCTTATGATTTTCACAAAAAATAAGTTATAATATTCATTACAATATGATAATCTGTTATGGAACATATCATTATTCGGGAGGATGAAACATGGAAGAGAGTATGAAGGATTACGAGGAGATGCTCGAAGAATCCTACAGTCTTATGGGTGACGGCGTTCACGATACGGATTCGCTTCTGGCGTGGAAACGGGCTAAGGAGTTACAGGAATCAAAGGAGATCATCACCGTCACTGTCACCGGCATTGTAAAGGGTGGCGTTGTCGCCGATTTCGAGGGCATACGGGCATTCATACCGGCCTCCAGGCTGTCCACCGAGAGAATAGACGACTGCAACCCGTTCCTTGGCAAAGAGCTTGAGGTCAGGGTATTCGAAGCCGATATCGATCAGGACAAGCTGGTACTGTCAGCAAGAGAGATCCTCAAAGAACGGCAGGATGCGAACAGGAAGAAGAAACTGTCCGATGTGAAGGTTGGACAGGTATTTCACGGAACTGTTGCGACGATCAAGGATTACGGCGCTTTCATCGACCTTCCCGACGGGCTTTCAGGACTCGTACATGTATCACAGATATCACACGAACGTATCAAGCATCCCGGAGTTGTCCTCAAAGAAGGACAGGAGGTTGACGTCAAGGTCATAGAGATCAAGGACGGTAAACTGTCGCTCTCCATCAAGGCTCTTCTCGAGAATCCCGAAGAAAGCGCTCCCGCTGATGAAGAGGTAGCAATCCCCGAGTCACAGGATATAGGAACTTCCCTCGGAGATCTCTTAAAAGGATTCAAGTTGTCATAAAGGAGAATACCATGAACTTTGAATTATGGCTCTACACCATCAAAAGACTGGCACAGACAATGGACGCCGCCAAGCTCATATATGACGGACTGAATCCCGAGATGCAGGAAGAGCTTCGCCGGGAATATAACGAATACATAGGTGTGAAGGACGATAAGGGATCCGGCAAAAAGATCACACAGACTTCGGGGCGCGACACTCTCGGCTCATTTGCACCGGATTTTGCCCGTTATAACGATGACATCCTCTATGGGGACAACTGGAACAACTCCGACATAGACCTGAAGACGCGTTCGCTCATAACCGTTATCGCACTGATGGCTCAGGGCATCACGGATACATCGCTTAGGTATCACATCGAGAATGCCAAGAATAACGGCGTTTCACAGAAAGAAATGGCTGCGTCGCTCACCCATGCCGCGTTTTACGCGGGCTGGGCCAAGGCATGGGCGGCACTGACCATAGCCAAAGACGTCTACGGCAAATAAACCCGTTTATATATTGAAAAGCATATCACCGTACTGAGGGAACGGCCACATATCCCTGGCAGTGAGCATCTCCATAGCATCGCATGTTGCGCGGAGTTCGTTCATTGCGGGGATGACGATATCCCTGTAGTATGTTCCGCGGTCAAGATCATCCTTGTAATCGGTCTTGGCGATGAGCGTTTCAAGGCGGACGAGCTCCGTCAGGGCTTTATCGCACAGACCGGACAGCGATACGGCCGTCTCTTCTTCCATATTGTGGGATATCTTCGCATTTATCTTCTCCGAAGCAGCCAGTTTCCCGTTCAGAATGTCAAACAACTGCCCCACATAGCGGCTGACCGCAGGCAGGATCTCTTTTCTTGCCATATCGATCATCGTATGAGCTTCGATGTTTATGATCTTGTTGTATGTATCAAGAAGTATCGCATAACGGCTGCGCATCTCGGTCTCGGTATATATGTTATGGCTCGTGAACAGTTTGATGTTCTTCTCCATCAGGAATGCCGGCAGGGCATCGACCGTTGTGCGAAGGTTTGCAAGACCCCGGCGCTTCGCCTCTTCTTCCCACACTTCCGAATATCCGTCACCGTTAAAGAGAATACGCTTATGCTCCTTGATCGTTCTCTTGATCAGTTCGTCAAGAGCCCTGTTAAAATCATCTTTTCCGGCTTTCTCGAGCTCATCCGCAAACTGACCGAGTTCTTCAGCCATGATCGTATTGATGACGGTATTGGCTCCCGCTATCGACTGGGAACTTCCGACAGATCTGTATTCGAACTTGTTTCCGGTGAACGCGAACGGCGAGGTCCTGTTCCTGTCCGTGGAATCCTTGGGGATTGCAGGCAGAACGCTTACTCCGATCTCCATCCTTCCGGCACCCGAAGCATCATATGAAGTACCCTTCTCAATACATTCAAGGACCTCGGCAAGGTCATCTCCGACAAATACCGATACGATGGCCGGCGGCGCCTCTGCGGCACCGAGACGGTGATCGTTGCCCGCGGATGCGACGCATACCCTCATCATCTCCTGATATTCATCGATACCCTTTATCATGGCAGCAAGGAACAGCAGGAACTGTGCATTCTCATAAGGTGATTTTCCGGGCTCGAGAAGATTGACTCCCGTATCCGTTGAGATCGACCAGTTGTTGTGCTTACCGCTTCCGTTAACGCCCGCAAAGGGCTTCTCATGCAGAAGGCAGACCATTCCGTGCTTTCTTGCAACGTTTCTCATTATCTCCATCATGACCTGGTTCTGATCCGTGGCCAGATTTGTCGTCGTAAATATCGGGGCAAGCTCGTGCTGGGCGGGAGCGGCCTCGTTATGCTCGGTCCTTGCGTACACGCCGAGCTTCCACAGCTCCTCGTTGAGTTCCTTCATGAACGCCGAGATCCTGGGCTTGATGGCTCCGAAATAGTGGTCATCCATCTCCTGGCCCTTGGGCGCGGGTGCACCGAAGAGCGTTCTGCCGCAGAATATCAGGTCCTTGCGCCTGTCGTAGAGTTTGCGGTCAACAAGGAAGTATTCCTGCTCCGCTCCGACCGTGGTCCATACGTGTTTGACATCTTTATTCCCGAACAGACGGAGTATACGAAGCGCCTGCGTATTGATCTCTTCCATTGAGCGAAGGAGCGGGGTCTTCTTGTCGAGCGCCTCTCCGCCGTACGAACAGAATGCGGTCGGGATGCACAGGACTCCGTCCTTGACAAATGCGTAGCTTGTCGGATCCCATGCCGTGTATCCGCGTGCCTCGAATGTTGCACGAAGTCCGCCGGACGGGAAACTTGATGCATCGGGTTCGCCCTTTATGAGTTCCTTACCCGAGAATTCCATGATGGCCCGACCGTCATGCTGGGGCGATATGAAGGAATCATGCTTCTCGGCCGTGCGCCCTGTCATCGGCTGGAACCAGTGGGTGAAATGAGTCGCCCCTTTTTCAACCGCCCAGTCCTTCATCGCCGTTGCAACCGCATTTGCCACGGTGATATCAAGATCGGTCTGGGTCTCTATCGTCTTGTGAAGCGATCTGTATGTCTCCTCGGGAAGCCTTTCCTTCATAACGGCATCATTGAACACCATGCTTCCGAATATCTCAGGTACGTTTGTCATGTTATCTCCTTATCGTTCAGATCTCGCCTTCGAACACCGTAACGGCGCCGCCTGTCATATACACGTGATTGTCGGACCGGTCCCAGACTATCTCGAGATCCCCGCCCTTTAAATGAACCGTCACCTTATCATCGGTCAGATCGTTCAGTATGCATGCCACGGCCGTTGCGCACGCCCCCGTCCCGCATGCCAGTGTCTCTCCCGCGCCTCTTTCCCAGACACGCATCCAGACATTCGATCTGTCAAGGACATGAACGAATTCCGTATTGATCCGGTTCGGAAAGCATACGTGATTTTCGAACTTCGGTCCGAGTTCTTCTATAGGTACCTTGCCGACACTGTCGACAAACACCACGCAATGGGGATTCCCCATCGATACACATGTCATCTTGTAGTTGGAATCATCCACATAGAGGTCATGTGATATGACTTTATCGCATCCGTCGGAAAGAATGACCGGGATCTGCTCGGTCTTTAAGATCGGCTCTCCCATATCCACGCGGACGCGGTTTACGGCCATTCCGTCCTCCCTCTTCGAGAAGGTCGTTCCGGTCACGTCACTGACCCTCTCCGGGCCTGTCTCCACATGAACTTTCTTGATACTCCCGCCCGACAGGATGTCCATATCCTTCCTGTCGACGATGCCGTTGTCGTAAACGTACTTGGCAACGCATCTGATGCCGTTTCCGCACATTTCGGAATATGAGCCGTCCGAGTTGTACATCTTCATCTCGCAGTCGGCTCCGTCGGCCGGGCAGATGAAGATCGCTCCGTCCGAGCCGATCCCCTTGTGCCTGTCGCTGACCTCCTTTGCGAAGACCCCCATGTTCTCAACAGTCTCCTCAAAGCAGTTCACATAGACATAGTCATTTGAACATCCGTGCATCTTGGTGAATTTCATGATCTCCCCCTTTTACTGTCCCCTTATCACAGACTATTATACAGTTTAAGCAGTTCATCCTGCGAAAACTCATATGCTTTATTGCAGAAATGGCACTTAAGCTCGACCGGTTCTCCCTCGTCGATCATCTTCTTCAGCTCTTTGCGGCCGAGACTGATCACCACTTTCTCAACCCTCTGCCTGTCACAGTTACATGCAAAATGCGTCGGGATCGTATCAAGGATCTGCAACCCGCTGTCCCCGAGTATGTCACTCAGTATGTCTTCGGGAGTCTTTCCTTCCTCAAGCATCTGCGTCATCGAAGGTATACCGGTAAGCTTCGTCTCAAGATCCGCTATCACTTCATCGCCGGCCCCCGGAAGAGCCTGGATTATCAGTCCGCCTGCCTGTCTTACCGTATTGTCCCTGTTCATCAGCACCCCGAGGGACACGGCCGAAGGAACCTGCTCGCTCGAAGTGAAATAGTACGCCAGATCTTCCGCTATCTCGCCTGAGATGAGTTCCACCTGGCCCACATAAGGGTCTTTGAGCCCCATATCCTTTATAACCGACAGCACTCCGACACCAATGGCAGAGGATACGTCGAGTTTCCCTTTGCTGTTCGCGGGTATTATCACGTCGGCGACAAGCGGATACCCTTTTACATTCGCTTTTGAATCGGCCGTAACGGTTATACCCTTCATAGGGCCCGATCCCCGCAGCTGTATTGTCAGAAGATCGTCGTCTCCCTTCTGCATGCTGCCCATTATCGCCCCGGCGGTAAGCGTCCTTCCGAGCGCCGCCGTTACAACGGGCGAAGTGTTGTGACAGCTCCTGGCATATTCCACCAGTTCTCTTGTTGATGCGCAAAACGCCCTTATGCAGCCGTCTGCGGCCGTCGCTCTGACAATACAATCACTCATTTTTTCAGCCTGCTATATTAAACCAGGCAGTAAAACCAAGAGAGCATAATACTCCGACGATCACTCCGGCCAGAGCAACACCGCAAATAACGGCCAAAATGCTTTCTTTGAACTTCATATCAAGAATAGACGCTGCCAATGTACCGGTCCATGCCCCTGTACCCGGAAGCGGAATGCCGACAAATAACATTAACGCCACAAACAACCCGTTTCCTGCCTTGGATTGCAGCTTTTCTCCGCCTTTATGACCCTTTTCCAGGCAAAACGTGAAGAACTTACCTATGATTTTTTTGTCTGCTCCCCATTCAAGTACTTTCCTGGCAAAAAAGAAGATGATCGGAACAGGGATCATATTTCCTACGGCAATGATCACGTATCCGATAATGAGATTGAATTCCGGATTCATCCCTTTAAAAAAATAAGCAAACGGGATCGCACCCCTTAATTCAACCAACGGGATCATTGAGATAATAAAGCATGCTATGTACTGTGTTACAGTATTTCCCGAAAGCGATTGAACTATCTGGTCTGTTAATGTACTCATATTAAGTGTCTCCTTAAAAAAAGTGTCAAAGGGACGGTTCTTTTTGAGACATTTATTCGTCGATGGCCTCCAGAAGTGCCTTCATATCCTCGTCCGTGCCGACCGAAATACGCAGCCAGTCGCGAAGCCTCGGCTTGTCCCACCATCTGACGTATATCTTACGTTCACGGAGCTTATGAAAGAGCTCTT
>JAFZRD010000010.1 GCA_017620055.1 Lachnospiraceae bacterium | reverse complement strand
TCGATCGTGTGGATCGGTGATTCGCTCACGCAGGGGTCACTCGGAGACAATAACGACAATCTCCCGGGTGCACCATATGAGACGCTCAAAAAGCTCGTTAAAGTTCCCGTTGAAGGTTACGGCCTTTACGGCACGAACACTCACGACATCTTCTGGGCATACAGGGATGAGGATCATTACAACCAGAAGGTGGATCCTGCCAAGACATACATCTTCTGGGTCGGATCGTGCGACTGGTGTCCCGAGGAAGGACCTAACGCAAACACCGCTCCGGTCATCGCGGAGATAGACAATTTCATCGCCCAGAACGGAGGCGTAAAGAATTACATAGTCATCGGAACAACGTCTCGCCACAGGCTCGGCGATCTCTACATTCCGATCAACAAAGATCTTGCCGCGCACTACGGGCAGCATTACATGGACTGCATCGACCTCATCAACAAATACGGATACTCGCCGGACAGAACTCACCTGTCGCAGGCAACCTACGATGCCGTTGCGATGGCGGTATTCCAGAAACTGAAGACTCTTGGGTATATCTGATCCCGGCGCACGGACAAAGCAGTTCCCTCGAAAACGCGCTCTCGCTCCTGTTCAGGCGTAGCTGACGCTAGGCTCGAAAAGACCTCGCCAAGCGCAGACCCCTTCACAGGGTATTTCTCGGAAACTCTTTATCCGCGCACCTCATCAAAAAAGGCACCGTGGTAATCCACAGTGCCTTTAATAATTCTCATGTAACTCAGTTCGTATAGTTATCGAAGTACCCCTGCACGAGCACGACCGGCGTTCCCTTGTCTCCGGAACCCGACGTTAAGTCGCACAGCGAACCGATCAGGTCGGTAAGCTGTCTCGGGGTCGTTCCCTCGCTCACCATCTTGCCCACAAGGTTCGAATCCTTTTCCTTGATACTCTTCGAGATCGCTTCCTTTAGCTCCTCGCCCGACAGCTTCGCAAAATCGTTGTCCGCAAGATACTTGATCTTGACCTCGTTTGGCGTACCTATGAGGCCGCTTGTGAATGCGGGTGATACAACGGGATCCGCGAGCTCCCATATCTTACCTTTCGGATCCTTGAAAGCGCCGTCACCGTATACCATGACCTCAACATGCTTTCCGGTTCTCTCGAGAATGACTTTCTGAACTCCTTCAACAAGATCACGGCAGTCTCTTGGGAAGAGCTTTACCTGTCCCTCGGTCGCCTTGTTGGATCCGAGAAGACCGTACTTCTCGTTATAGCCGCTTCCGTTAACCGGTGCGTTCATGATCTCATCGAGTCCGAACACCTTCTCGGCACCTGCGGCCTTAAGGATCCTCTTGGTCCTTGCTCTCGTATGGATATCGCAATTGATAACGTTCTTCGTATAGTCGAGGATCGCCTTTGCCTGGTTTGCGAAGATTATCTCGACATCACATCCCTCTTCACGGATGATGTCGCTGTAGTACTCAACATAATCGACACCCGTGAACTCGTGCTTGGTATATCCGAACACTTCGCGGTACTTCTCGAGCGTGAGCACATCACTGTACGGATTGATGCCTGCCTCGTCAACTTTGTCGATCGAAACAAGCTCGTTGCCCACTTCATCGGAAGGATAGGAAAGCTGCAGGACTATCTTCTTGCATCCCATCGCAATACCTTTTAAGCAGATGGCAAAACGGTTCCTCGAAAGGATCGGGAACATTACCCCCACCGTATCACCGCCAAGCTTTGCCCTGACATCATCAGCGATATCGTTGACAGTGCAGTAATTACCCTGGCTTCTTGCAACAATGGATTCCGTCATCGAAATGACATCCCTGTCATGAAGTTCAAACCCTTCTATCTGTGCCGCTTCAATAACGCTGTCCGTTACGATCTGTATAAGATCGTCTCCCTCACGGATGATCGGACAACGGATACCTCTTGATACTGTTCCGACTCTTCTTTCAGCCATGTTATTCCTCCGTAAAAATCATCTGACAGGGGTTTATGCGTTCATCTGAGCTGCTACTTCCGCAGCAAAGTCCTCGTTCTTCTTCTCCATTCCTTCGCCTACTTCGAAACGAACGAATCTGTCGATAACAAGATCCTTGTCAACGGACTCGAGGTACTTGGCAACAGACTGCTTGCCGTCCTCAGCCTTTACGTATACCTGGTCAAGAAGGCAGAACTCCTTCATCTCCTTGTTGATACGTCCCATAACCATGCCTTCCTTAACCTTGTCGGGCTTGGCTGCTTCCTTGGGATCGTTCTCGATCTGTGCGAGGATGATCTCTTTTTCCTTTGCAAGGAAGTCCTGATCTACATCCTTCTGAGAGATGAACTTGGGTGAAAGAGCAGCTACCTGCATTGCGATATTCTGAAGTGCTTCCTTTACACCGTCGGTAACATTTTCGCATTTAGCCGACACAAGGACACCGATTCTTCCGCCGCCGTGCAGATATGTTGCGATATAGTCGCCCTCAACTTTCGTAAATCTTCTTACAGAAAGCTTCTCTCCGATCTTGGCTGTCTTATCCACAACAAGATCTCGAAGTCCGTCCTTGTCAAGAAGAGCCTCAACGTCTTCTCCCTCGCTGCCGCCTGCCATGCCTGATGCAAGAGCCTTGTCGGCAACTGTCTGTACAAACTCCTGGAATACTTCGTTCTTGGCAACAAAGTCCGTCTCGGAATTAACCTCGGCAACAACAGCGACTTTGCAGTCATCCGTTCTTGCAACGCGGCAGATACCTTCTGCTGCGATACGGCTTGCCTTCTTCTCTGCCTTTGCAGCACCTGATTTTCTGAGGTACTCTACGGCAGCATCCATATCTCCGTCTGTCTCGCCGAGTGCCTTCTTACAGTCCATCATTCCGGCACCGGTCATCTCACGCAATTCTTTTACCATTCCTGCGGTAATATTAGCCATTTATTTTTCCTCCTGTATCTGATAACCCAAACTGTAATTACGCTTCCTCTGAAGCCTCAGCAGCCTCATCCTGTGATGCATCGGCTGCGTCTACGCCTTCGGCATCCTCTTCTGCGCTCTCACCCTGGTTTGCCTCGATGACAGCATCAGCCATCTTGGATACGATGAGCTTAACGGCTCTTATCGCATCGTCGTTACCGGGGATAACATAGTCGAGTTCTTCGGGATCGCAGTTTGTGTCGGCGATACCGATAAGAGTGATACCGAGTGAATGAGCTTCCTGAACACAGATGTGCTCCTTCTTGGGATCTACAACGAAGATCGCATCGGGTATCTTCTTCATGTCCTTGATACCGCCGAGGTTCTTCTCGAGCTTCTCCCATTCCTTCTTAAGACCGATGACTTCCTTCTTCGGAAGAACGTCAAAGGTTCCGTCCTGGCTCATTCTCTCTATGTCTTTGAGTCTCTTGATACGTGACTGAATCGTCTTGAAGTTTGTAAGCATTCCGCCAAGCCATCTCTCGTTGACGTAGTACATGCCGCAACGCTCTGCTTCCGACTGTACCGCATCCTGAGCCTGCTTCTTGGTTCCTACAAAAAGAATCGTTCCGCCGTTTGATACGATCTCCGATACCGCATTGTACGCATCGTCAACCATTCCAACGGACTTCTGGAGATCGATGATGTAGATACCATTCCTCTCCATGTAGATGTACGGAGCCATCTTGGGGTTCCATCTTCTTGTCTGGTGTCCGAAATGAACACCTGCTTCCAACAGCTGTTTCATGGAAATTACGCTCATATTCAATTACCTCCTGGTTTTGCGTAACCATAGGAGAGCAAAACGCACATTTGCCTTGTCTTCGCATCCATTTGCATCGTTGTCTTCAATCGTCGATGCACTCGCATCGCCTCAATCAGACTCCTCGCAACTGAACACGAATACTACAGCAAATTGTACATATTGCTCCCCTATGGTTCCTTAGCTTCCGCATACATCTTCTGTCCGGCGACCTGCGAGCAAACAGGCACCTGCCGTTCATCCGTATGCGTGATTATTTGCAACTCCTAGAATTTACCACATGTTACAAGACATTTCAATACTAAATTATATGAAAAGCGCCACATTCCTATCGTTCTGCGTAGAACTCATCAAGCGTATCAAGACAGATCGCGCCAAGGCGGCCATCACGCCTGTTGCATCCACAGTCTATTGCTATGTGGTTATTCTGTTTAAAAATGTACCCCGGTCTGGGATTGCCGGGAATTCCCTGAGTGGGAGTATGTCCGGTCACAACATACTTATCCTCGAAGTACCGTATGTCATATTCCGCTCTGGTCCATACCAGCTCATCAAGAGAATACTCTTCCATGGCTTTTCCGGGCCAGTAGCCCCCGAGGCCGGCATGAACGAGCAGAAAATCCCTCCCTGATACCGATAATTCTTCATATACTTCAAACTCCCTGATATAATCAAGAACAGCCCGCTGCAGATTGCGGGACAGTTTTTGAAACTCCTCAATAGTTGTATCGCTGCCGTTGATCTGCCAAGTGAATAGGTTTTCGATCATTGTTTCATCACATGATTTTAATGCTTCTTCCGTGATCTCCTGCAACAAAAATCCCAAACACTCCAGTGCCATCAATTCATGATTCCCTACAATGCAGGTTACGTTCGGCATCTCCATGAGTTTAAGCATAGTCAGTATCGGATGCGGTCCGCGGTCAATCACATCGCCCAATATATACAACCTGTCCGACTCCTTAAGATTAATGATCTCCAGAAGTTTTAGGAACATATCGTATTGTCCGTGTATATCAGATATCACATAAGTCGCCATTAATTATCTCCAGCGTCTAACTACCTTGCATACCTTCTTTTATTTCCGCAAGACGTTCCTCCGGACTCATGTTCTTCCTGCGTTCTCTCTGCTCCTGCACACACTTAATACGCTCCTTGTGGCAATCATCACAGAGCGTCTGTACGCGGTATATACCGTGTTCCTGATCATTTCTGATCTTGCCTTCTTCACATCCACATATCTCGCAGGTATATTTGCTTCGTTCCTCAGCCTCTCTGATGATCTCCCTGATCTTGTTACGAAACTCTTTCTTATCAATATCTTCATTAACTCCCTCCGGAGCAAAACGGATACTTGTCCCATCCGCGAGATTATCAAAAGCCGCAATGCCGCAGGGAGCATCCTCGAAACCATAGTAGAACCGGAGCGTGCCAAATTTCTCTTTGATCTGCGCAGGCACAAAATCAACCGGTATCCCTACATCGTCGTATGCATCAGCTATCGCCTGACATGCATCATGGATGATCCCATACCACCCATCGGAACACTCGCATCCCCATCTACGGTATATATCCTGTCCCTTCTCGTGCTTCTGCCACATAAACGAAAAATCATTTTGAAGTTGCATTTCAAGTTCATCTCTCATGAGTAATCCTCCTCTAAGGTACATAAAATGCTTCGCCGGTTTCGATACACAAACAACCAAGTCTGCAGTCATAGTACAATCCGCATCCGCAATCAATCATATAAACATTTTCTTTCGTATTGTGCCATATCTCAAGCTTCTCCGGTTGGTGTTTATCCCCACATTCCATCCTGATAAAGTCAGTCGGAGTATGTCCGTTTACGCAAATATACCCATCTATTCCATCACGTAGATATCCGAGCATATCCTCTTTTCCTGTAAGGTAATAATCTTCATCCCGCTTATCATCCGGTTGTGAGGACATCGCATGAGCGAAGAGATATTTCTTTCCTCCTATCTCATTCTCCACCTGAACCGGACAACTCATTATCCAATCGGCCAGAGAAACCATATCCTGTTCGACCATTCTTTCTTTTAAAAGATCGAACGAATTATACCCGTATTTATGAAGGCCCTCTATCTTCTTTCCCTCAATGCCATAGTATTCATATATATACTTTGCAAGCCATGTATCATGGTTTCCTCTGATAAACGTGACACTTTCCTCAAGTGACAGCACCTTGTAATATACTCCAAAAGGATCAGGGGCATAATTCCCTCTGTCAAACAGATCGCCGATGATATAGAGATGATCTTTGAATCTGTCGAATCTTACCGTCTTGAGCATCCCATCGAATTTAGAATAATCATTGTGTATATCAGCAAGGACATAATTCAAGATTCCCGCAGCCTCCCGTATCCTTCAACTATTTCAGACAGTGAACGAGGTTCATAGTCCATGTATGCCATCATACACCCCACATTGTATGCTCTTAATATTCCTTCCCCTGCTCTTCTGTCGAAGAAATCTTCATTATTCATTTCTCGGAGGCATTTTTTGAAATAATACTCCTCAATTGAATTATGAACGTGTCCATATAACAGGATCGAACCATGGTGCTGATCTCTCCACATAAGTATCGGATAATGACAAAGCACCAGTTTAACATTCTCTCCGTCAAGTGTATCTCTCATCTCCTTGTAATCACAAATTTCCTCGAATAATTGCTTATATCGAAAGTCTCTGATATCGTCATGATTTCCTTTGATCATGACCTTATGGCCTTTCAGTGTTGACACTGAAGCGATCAACTCCTCCTGTGTTCCACGCATTGCAAGATCTCCGAGAATATATACCGTATCGCCGTTTGTCACCTTGGCATTCCATTTTTCTTTTATTACGGCGAACATCTCCTCCGGATTATCAAACGGGCGATCGTCAAAACCCTTGCCGGCTCGTGTTACATTTTTATGAAACAGATGCAGGTCACTGATGTAATAGTTCATTTTCCTTAGCCTTTCATATATCCTTCATCCGTGACAGTGAATTCTCTTACTCATATTATATCAAGACAATTCTTTAATCATATCTCTGGTAAGCTTGTCCGGAATCCTCAACATATTTCCTTTCAAGATCACATCAGCTATCTGGTCCTTGTACACATCCTTGATCTTAATGATTAGTTCCTCGCCGCCGACGCACTTTGTAAGCCGCACCTTCAATCCCGATTCATACGAATCCGTGTTATAATCTCCTGCCAATCCTTTCACCGGCATTTCCGTATATTCAGTAACTTCCTGTACGACATACGCATCCCGTTTATGTATGATCATGCGATCAGGGAGATTCATGAGAAAATCACCCAGTTCATCATAACCAGTCTCGTGCGACACTTTCCAAACACGATAAGAATCCCTGAATAACCTGTCAAGAAGCGCGTTATATTCGTTATACTCTTTGATACGACTCCTTTGCGAGTTTTCAAGATCATCGGCCGCCTTTCGAAGTCGTGTCTCGCGATACGGCGTTGTTTCTACCACCAGTCCCTCGTCATATCTAGCGCCGGTCACCTTTCCATATACCCGCTCTCGAGCTTCAACGAGCGATGCCGCAAAGGTAAAAACCTTTTTCCACGATTGATCCTGATAAGCTATATAGGTTACTTCATCGCCAAATACTTCTCGTATCTCACTCTCCGAAAATTGCCATGTAGGTCTCTTTGACATGCAGCAAATCACAGCTGCAGAATAAATGATCCATCTATTGACTTCATTCCCGTCGGACTTAAGAGATGCTATATAGTTACCAATCACCCCGATCATCTCGCGAAATCGAAACTTGTCACGTCCATCCACGTCGATCAGGCACATAATGTCCCGGTTGAATACTCTTTCCTCTTTGCTACACTCCGACAGTAGCCTGTTTGACGGGTAAAAAGGTATTATTTCCGTTATCCTATTAATGTTATGGCGCATAAAAAAACCTCCCATAATACATAATGTTTTTGTTTACACTTATATTATGAGAGGCGGGATGTTTAAGATGTTGATGATTGTATGATTGAATTAGATAAACGCATCATAATATTTATGAAGTATTTCATCTGTGGTGCCATACACATTATCACCCTTGAAATAATCCAAAAGTTCTTCAATACAAAAGCGGAATTCATCAACTCTATGTTTGTTTTTGGGATCTTCCATAGACAATTCAAGGAATTGCACTGCTTTATCGCAAAACCCTATTTTACGTTTTTCATTTCCTTTATTCTTCCAGCTTATAGCCCGTGAAACCTCACTTCCAATATTCGAAATTTGCATTGCCACAGGCATCTCAAACCAAGTCTCTCTTATTTGATTATCCACTTTGACACAATCTCCTTAATCTTTTCTCTTGCAACCGGATCAGCCACATCTCTGCCTACTCTCGGATATCCCGCCGCCCTGTTTCTTGGCGGGTTTATCATTGAATCATACTCTATCTCACCATCATAGTATATATTAAAACCATACAGAGATTCCTGAGACGATCCATTATCAATCAACATCTGCTCTAAATCCGAATGCAATTCTGCATTTAACGCCAGAATACCTTTATCAATATCGGCGACAGCCTTTACCATCTCATCTTCATCGAAATACATTTCGTCCTCAAGACTTGGGATCTGATCTAATTCTATTGGTTCTATCACTATAATCATATTCTTTTCCTCTCTCTGACATTTTGTGAGATACCTTATTATAGTACAGGATGTGGTGCGTCTAAGATGTTGACAATAAAAAAATCAACTCCCTAACAGATGGAACTCTTTAAGCAAGATTTTTTCCTGATTAAGAGCATCCTGTTCACTTTGGGCTCTAACAACAATTATTTTGGGATGATACCATTTCTTCTTATTGTTGTATATCCATTCTTTTGCTAACCCCTTAGACGGATACTCACAAAACCGCACATCGCTTTTGGTAATCACAAGATTAGATCCCGTTTTACCTGCAACAATTGCCCAGATTTTTTCTTCATTTTTAGTCTCCTCATCGTTATCCACAAAGAATTTTATATAAGCAAACCACTTTATCCCTTTTTCACTTAACGAATTCTCAAACTCTGTTTTTTTTCCGCGCCGGTATCTCGTTTCATTCTGTCCAAATAGCGTGTCAATCACTTCATAATCTTCATAGGGCTTTCCAAGCGTATTCAGCTTTTCTTTTACACCTTTCATATTAAACGCGGGCTTAAACTCAGTCATTTTTCTCATATCTCATCTCCATTGTTTTCAGTTCTATCTTAATCTTCTCCCGCACCTCTTCATCCAACACCTCGCAGAAATCCGCATACTGCATCGCCCAGTGGGCAAGCATTGTCGGAGAGGATACAACATCAACAACTTCGTAACCTTCTTCACACTTTGCAGTGACAGACTTGTTGATTGAAAAGTGCCGGCCAAACCAATCATGGAGTATAGTGTAGCGGTTGATTTTCTCTGTAGGAATCTTAATACTGATCCTGCGAGGTTTCTCATGATCTGTATTGTATGCCATGTACAGATGCTCGCTCATATACTTCTCAGGATCCCATTCCCTGTCGCGGTTCGGGAGATCCTTGCACTCTGACATGGCTCTCATGCTTATGATTTTTCCCTTTTTATCCTTTACTATCGAAAGAGACGACATAAGGTCGATCCGATAGTGGCAAGCATTGTTACCCTTATCCCATGCCCCGATCACATAATACATATCATGGTAGATAACAATATAATATGGACTAATGATATGCGTGGTGTTATCGGTAATATACTCTTTGTCGGCACCGATAACATCAAAATTAAAACTCACCTTTGCCCTAAGCCGCATTGCTTCCTGCAATATCCTGACATTTTGTCCGATCCGCCTTGCATTCTCTCCCGTCTTGTCTGACAGTCTCGAATAGACGGCGTACGGATTGAACAGCAGCTTCTTCAGACCCTGATCATAGAACGGCGTTTTGTAATGCTTGCTCGCCGTTGACAATATTCGCTTTATCAAGTGCTCTTTGCGTTCACTCGGGATACTTGCGGACAGCACTACGGCACTGATCAGATCGTCCATATCTTCATAACTGAAGTCATGAATATATCGCAACCCACTTATTGTCGGCGCCTTACCAAGTTCCCCCAGTTCCGCAGCTATCGCTTCCGTATCAGCTCCTTTACGGCGCATCTGTTTGCGAAGTTCGGTTATATTATCTTTTATCGCAAGAGGATTATCATCATACGGCTTATCGTATCCGTTATACTTGATCCTGTATTCATCGTCGTTATCTTCATACTCGGGAGGATTGATCTCCTTTAATATCTCGTCGATCGTATTGGACAGCGTTTGCGGATTCGATGTTGTAAAGACGTGCTCACTTACATCCTTTTTGGATACGGGATTTTTCTCATCCGAAATATCCTTAAGTATCTTCAGAACCTCAACTGTTCTTCTCTCCGGAATATACTGTGCATCTATATTAGGTCTTTCATTTTCAGGCATCATAATACCCCTTTCTTATCTTACGCTCGGCACTTTGATTGAGTCTGCGTATATCCATCTCTCTTCTTCCAAGCTCTCTTGCAATTGAGTGCAGATTGGTCACCTTCATACGTCCTATTCCGTGTGTGGCAAGATATACCCGTATCTCTTCCCCGGAAAGCCCCAATTCATTCAGTTTCCCGGTGATAATCTCCACCTGCTTCTCTTCCGGTATATCGGAAATATCATATGCCCCTGTGGCTGTCTCTTCGGTATTATTCGCTTGTGACGGGATGGAATCCATTGTCTCGGCATCCAGTAACAGTGCATTAGCTCCGATATAAAAGTTAAGCTCTGCCATTATAGCGCCGTTTACCCACTTATATGCATAGGTGGAGAATTTTGCTTCTCCACCCTCCTTGAACTTTGAAGCCGCCTCAACCAGTCCCACATTTCCTGCACCTATAAGATCTTCCAGCGCCACCGTGCCACGATACTTATCAGGTACCGACTTGTAAAAGTGATATGCTGCTTTTTTTACACTGTCCAGATGATCCTCTATCAGTTTATTTATATCCATTCATGATCCCCTGAATAATCATATCTACAATCATTCTGCTATACAGAATACAGACATATTATATCATAGCATGAAGCCTGTCATATATCCTATCGCTCCTCTTCCTGATAGCTTCGGCAGCTCTTGTGTAAAATTGCATGAACTGTTTCTCCGAATAAGGCTTTCCGTTCCCAGCATCCGGATGTGCAAAATGTCCATCCCACAACTCATTAGGTTTCCCGAAATGTCCATATGCGTTTCTTCCAACAAAATCATGAAACAGATTCTTCTCAATAAAGGATTCCCAACCAGGTAACACGTTGCTGATAAGACCACTGCAGTCCTCAATATCATCAACGAGCTGACGGCCACTCGTGGCAAACCGATATTTGTCGTCTTCAATAAACGGCATAAGATAATACTTCATAAACAGCTCAAGTTTCGTATGATTTCCGAATACATAACCAAGTCCTATATTCTCTTCCTTTTTCTGTCCGTTCTGCTCTAAAAAGAAGTTGTAGACCGCCAACAGATACATATCAAAATAGTCATATGTGTTTCCGATGCCCCGAGCCTTATTGATACTCAGTCCTTCTCTGTACGGGACCACCATGAAATTGCCGGGTGTATGATACAGTTCTATCAGATCAAGTGCCTCCTTGGGCCACGGAAACCCTTCCATCTTCCGCTCGTTATGAAGTTCCTTGTGCTCCCAGTAATATACCCTGTTCGTTGTTGCCACGGAGTTAATAGTATCACCCCTAAACGACAGGCCTCCCGTACAGTCCGGCTCTCCCAGTTCGTACTTCAGGCCATAGCGGTTGTACCTGTTATCGGGATCCGGCTGCGGGCGTATCTCTTTTTTATCAAGACGGTTGATGATACTTCCGAAGACCTTCTTGTAGATCACACATGCCTCAAGCGATGTGTCGGCGTCATAGTCGATCTCATTGTTCCTAAATGTCATAAACCTGGCATAGCAATCATCCTCAGGATCGATAAGCTTATTACCGTCTCTTGGATCGATACAGTCGCTAACTACATCGTAGCAAGCAAATCTTGACTTGGTATGACGCATTACGTTTTCATATGCTTTCTCTATCGTACACATAATAAAACCCTCCATAGTACAAGTGTTTTTGCTGTTACACTTATATTATGGAGGGGCGAATGTTTAACATCTTAGTGATGTGTTCCCGTAAAAACATTGAATACGGTTCTATTCAATCGTTTTTAGGATCCTCAGCTCTTTCTGTGATCGTCAGCTGATTGACACGGCGCTCACCGGCCTCCGACACTTCGACATGATATCTGTCGTAGTCGAACGAATCCCCTGTCTTCGGGAAATCCTCAAGGTATTCTATCGCCCAGCCGCCCGCGGTCTGCGATTCGTAATCGAATTCATCCTCACTTATACCGAGTCTTGCAAGAAAATCACCTATCGGCATATCGCCGTCAACGATGAGCTCTCCCGTCTCCGATTCGATAACTTCCTCTTCTATCTCATCGTTATCGTCCCATATGTCACCGACAAGTTCTTCGAGTACATCTTCCATCGTAACGATACCGAGCGTACCGCTGTACTCATCGGTAACGATCGCAAGATGCTGCCTAGCATCGCGAAGCACATCGAGAACGTGAGGGAGCTTTGCGGTCTTGTATACGTAGCACGGCTCGTTCATGAGTTCTTTTATGTTCGGATTACCGTCCCTTGCCATAGCTTTAAGGAACGGATTGAGGTGCATCACGCCGATGATATTGTCGATGCTGTCCTTGTATACCGGGAAGCGGCTCTTACGTGATTTTGCGACCTGCTTCATAATCTTGCTGATCGAGTCATCTATATCTATCGCCTCGATGTCGACTCTGGCCGTCATTACATCCGAGGCCGATACGTCCGAGAAATCGATCGCGGCGGCAACGATCTCCGACTGGTCCGCATCGATGACGCCCTCATCTTCGGCTGTCTCGATTATCGCCTGAAGTTCCTCTGTCTTCTCGTCTTCCGCATCCGATTCATCACGTCTTCCGACCGCCATCGTAAGAAGTGCGGTGATCTTGACTACGATGTAGTTAACCGGCCAAAGAATATAGTACAGCGCCGTAATGAATCCCGACAGGCCCTGTGAAAGCGAATTGGCATGTTTCTTGCTGATGATCTTCGGTATCGTCTCACCGAATATAATGACGAGTACCGTAACTATCGCGGTGATCAGCCAGTTAAGGTCATCGGAGCCCGTGAGCAATATTATGTAAACCGTGCTCAGCGACGATGCCGCGATATTAACGAGGTTATTCGACAGGAGTATTGTGCTTAGCGTATTGTCATAGTCCTCATTAAGTTTCAGGACTCTTGCTGCCTTCCTGTTGCCGTCCTCGGCTTCATTCTCCATCCTGACCCTGTTACAGGATATGATGGCCATCTCAGCCGCAGAGAACACACCCGACAGGATTATGCAAAGGATTATTCCGACAGCGATGATGATAAGAGATGTCATGAGAGCACCTCCGATCCTTCGGCCTCTTCGGTCGTATCCCCTGCCTCCGTGATTTTCGCCGCAGGCGGTTCAACGGGTCTTGCAACGATCTTCGCGGTAAGCACGCGGTTATGATCGACTTCCTCGACCCTGATCTTTAAGTTGTTGTATTCGAACGAATCGCCCTTCTTCGGTACGCTTCCGAGCTTCTCGAAGATAAAATCACACAGCAGGAGGTTCGTGAAACGCTCCGCTTCGTCCTCATCCTTCTCCTCGTACCCGAGTTCGTCAAACGCGGATTCAACGGTTTCATCACAGCTTGCGATTATCGTATCATCGGACAGTTTTACGATAGGCTCTTTGATCTCGTCGTCCTCGTCCCATATCTCTCCGACTATCTCTTCTATGATGTCTTCGATCGTGACGATACCGAGAGTTCCGCCGAAACCGTCAAGGACAACTGCTATGTTGAACCTGCCTGTCGTCATGCTGTCAAACAGCTCATCTATGGGCATGCTCTGATGGGCGAAGAACACCTTGTCGGTCATGCGCCTGATGCTCGGTATGGTCTTGCGTGAAATGTATGATTTGAGGAAGCGGCGAAGCTGCAGGACACCGACCACGTTGTCGACGGTGCCGTCATATACGATTAGCCTTGAATGGTTCTGACCGAGAAGATTCTCGAGTATCTCTTCGCTCGGCGTGTTGATATCGATGCCCTCAACGTCAACACGCGGAGTCATGATGCTAGTGACGGTAAGATCGCCGAATGAAAGGGCCGATGAGATCAGTTCGCTCTGTTCCTCGTCAAGTCCGCCTTCCTCGGTCATGTCCTCGATGATGTCGTATATCTCCTCTTCGGTCACCGACACTTCCTCTCCGGTCTTCGTTGCTTTAAGCGTCAGTTTTCCGATCCCGGATAATATGAACGTAAACGGCTTCAGCACTTTCATGAGTACAACAAGAAGCCCTGCACAGACAAGGCTCGACCGTTCACTTTTCTTCTTACCGATACTTTTGGGAAGCATCTCGCCGACAAAGAACATGGCAAGAGTTGTGATAAACGTTGATGCCGTTACCGCGGACAGCCCCCATCTTCTCGTAACCGCGGCGGTCACGATGGCAGCTGCCGCAATATGGGCAATATTGGTACATATTAGAAGCGTTGTTATCGCATCTTCAAAGTTGTCGAGCACATACAGCACGTTCTTGGCGCCGGGTGTGCCCTTGTCGGCTCTCACCTTGATCCTGCTCTTCGATACGCTCGCGATCGCAGTCTCGGTAAGTGCAAAATATGCCGATGCAATGAACAACAAACAGACTATCAGTATAGTTCGACTGTCCGGGTCCATGATATGGATCATTCACCTCTGCTTTCGGGTTTAATGCGTTAATGATATCAGAAAGCCCTGGGATTATCAAGTTTGGGACTTACTTGAATATCTTGCGTGCGATCCATATAAGAAGACATGAGCCTGCAACGGCGATCAGTATCGATCCGATCCAGTTTGTCGCACCGATCCCGAAGAATCCGCCTATCCATCCGCCAAGCGCTCCTCCGACAAGACCTAAGATGATGTTAACGATAACCGAATGATCCGCTCCCATGATCTTGCCTGCGAGCCATCCCGAAATACCGCCGATGATAAGAGCTACTATAAATGACCACATAATATCTACCTGCCTTTCAAAATGAAATGTAATTACGTTATCGGGTATACTTACGTTTACGAGTATAAAACAAGACCAAATGAGAATCAAGAACCGTCCCTGATTCTCACCTGACGGTCATCTCTTTTATACGGTCAACCATATCCTGGTATTTTCTGTGGGTCATGTCGGGGAATGCGAGAAGAAGACGTCCCATGCCGAACACGCGGTGATACATGACGAGCTTTTTGATATGTTCCAGTTTTCCATCGAGCTCCTGCTTCTTCTCCTCGAGCATTTGTTTCTTTTCCTCTAGCTCCTGCTTCTTCTCCTCATATTCCTCTCCGGCCCTGACCTCTTCAGCCTCAAGCTTCTGGACAGTCATGATCGTGCCGGTTCCGATGACTTCGGACATGGCATCGCTGACGCGAAGTATGGATCGCTGGATTTCTTCCATCTTCTCAAGCTGTTTGTTAAGCTTAAGTACCGACATCGTTGTGAGAACGATATCCGCAATAAATGTCGTATAAAGCAAAGCGAGAATTATCCATCCGAACCTTTCGGGAAT
>JAFZRD010000107.1 GCA_017620055.1 Lachnospiraceae bacterium | reverse complement strand
GCAGAATCGGAACCGATAACGGATGAGGAAACGCTTGCGATCGGGAAGCTCTATGAATGGAGCGGGAAGTTTACTTACAACGATTACTGTTACAGCGGCAGGTGGCCCGGACATTACGCTTCGCTTGTTTCCAGAAACATATACAAAGAAGAGAAGTACGATTATACGATACTGTACAGGGCAAGTGATTTTACCGATGATGCGCTCATCAATCTGTTCCTTCTGATGCAGGGCGATATCTTCCGTATGGACGATGTGATGAGTGCGTGGAGATATATAAGGAAAACGGGCGGAGAAAACTGGAACTCGATCGCGATAAAGAGAAACATCGGCAAAGACGACTGCTATCTGTCGAAAACGATGATGCAGTGGATCGAGCAGTACAGAACTCTTTCCGATTACTCGACAAAGCGCTGCCTTGCCGATTTCGGACTGGCGCTTAAATTTTTCCTTAAGAGCCCGAGCCGGGCCAACAGGCAGTTTCTTGAAGACATGTACGATTACGGCATCACGCATGTCGTGATGAAAGACAGGAAGACGACGCTTCCGGGATTTTCCGTCAGGTATATACTCGGTAAGCTCGGACTTGGTTCGATAAAGTAAACTAATAACTGGAGGATTCCCGTGAGGATCAATGTAATCAAATCATCAATGCCTCCGTTTGAGGAGTATATGGAAGCCATCCGCCCGCTTTGGGATTCGGTCTGGCTGACGAACATGGGCGTCAATCACGAGAAGCTCGCGAAGGAACTGTGCGAGTATCTTAAGGTCTCAAATGTGTCGCTGTTCGTTAACGGACATATGGCGCTTGAGATGACTCTGCAGGCGATGGGGCTTGAAGGTGAGGTCATAACGACTCCTTTTACGTTCGCATCGACGACACACGCTATCGTCAGGAACGGATTAAAGCCGGTGTTCTGTGATATCGATCCGGACACTTACACGATCGATGCCGCAAAGATAGAAGAGCTCATCACACCGAAGACGTGCGCGATAGTTCCGGTCCATGTGTACGGGTGCATCTGCGATGTAGAAGAGATAGAAAGAATTGCGAAGAAGCACGGCCTTAAGGTTATTTACGATGCGGCGCATGCGTTCGCTACCGAGTACAAAGGCAGAGGCATCGGCTCGTTCGGCGATGCGTCGATGTTCAGTTTCCATGCGACAAAAGTGTTCCATACTATAGAGGGCGGTGCGATATCGACCGATGATACGGACCTGATGGACAAGCTCTGGAAGCTCAAGGACTTCGGCATCAGGGATGAGGAGGTCGTCGACGGTATCGGAGCCAACGCCAAGATGAACGAATTCTGCGCGGTCATGGGCCTGTGCAATCTCCGTTATGTTGACGGCGAGATAGAAAAGAGAAGGCTCGTTACCGAAAGGTACAGACAGCATCTGTCGGATATACCGGGACTTAAGCTTCTTCCGATGCAGAAGGATGTCAAACCCAACTACGCTTATTTCCCGATTGTGATAGAAGAGAAAGAGTTCGGTGCAAACCGTCAGACAGTTATGGACCGTCTGAAGGAGCACGACATATACACGAGAAAATACTTCTATCCGCTCACAAGCGATATGGACTGCTATGACGGAATGTTCGACAGCAGCCTGACACCGGTTGCGGTGCATGCGGCACAGAGAGTACTGACACTTCCGATGAGCGCAACGCTCGCCCTTGATGACGTTGACAGGATATGTGAGATCGTCAGGTCCTGCGCTAAGGAGAATAAAGGTTGATAATCGTAAGATTCACATCCGGTCTCGGAAACCAGATGTTCCAGTATAATCTCTACAGCTATTTGCGGCAGAAGTACCCGCAGACACAGGTTAAGGCTGATGTCACGTGGTTCTACACGGATGATGAGCACCACGGTTTCGAACTTCGGAGGATATTCGACAATGTTGAGGGATCCTCGTTTTTGTTTGAGGAGGCTTCGACCGCTGAGATATATTCGGTATCGGGCCAGATTCCTACACCTTTTAAAGGGCCGTTTGCAAGGTGCGCAAAATATCTTCTCGGGCCCGTCAACAGAAAGCTTCGCGAAGCAGGAAAGCCGGAGAAGGCCGGCATAACATATAACCAGCTTGAGGAGAGGATCGATCACGAAAAGGTGACCGATCTTGACGTTTCGAAAAATCACTACATCTTCGGATTCTTTATAGAGGAAGCTTACTACAGGGACAGGATACAGGAGCTTCGGAAGGAGCTTGTGTTCCCTCCTATGACCGGGGAAAACGCCGATCTTGCGGCCGGGATGGAGAGGGAAGATTCGGTATCGATCCATGTCAGGAGAGGCGATTATCTTTCCAAGACATATGCCGGACAGTTCCTTTGTCTTGACAGGGATTACTACGAACCTGCGGTCGCCGAGGTAAGAAACCACCTGAGCGATCCGAAGTTCTATATCTTCTCGGAAGATGCCGATTACGTAAATGAAGCTTTTTCATGGCTTCCGGAGAAGACGGTCGTTGATATAAACAGCGGAGCGGACAGCTTCAG
>JAFZRD010000106.1 GCA_017620055.1 Lachnospiraceae bacterium | reverse complement strand
TCGACCGGACATCCCGTATTCGAGTTTGCATCGATGTTTGACGCATACATCGGCTTTTCGGAGCCCGACCGCGAGCAGGTCCTCAGGTTCCAGGGATTTGATTTTGCTACAGCCGAGAGATTCTGGCACGAAACGCTTTCCGGTTATCTTGGCACAAAGGATGCCGACAGGATCCGCGAGGTCGAGGACAAAGCCCGTATCCCCGGTTACGTGCGTATGATCCATTTCATGGCAAAGAGCAAAGACGGGGATACCGAAGCCGGCAGGGCGCAGATCGCTTACTGGAAAGATAAGCTCCTGGAGACACTTGATCGAGTCGATTCACTGACATTCGAATAACGGATACGATAATGGAAACCACAATACAAAAGATCGATCTTCATATGCACACGACAATGTCCGACGGCACCGACACACCCGAAGAGATCATCGGCAAGGTAAGGGATGCGGGCATTAAGATCTTCTCGGTCACGGACCACGATGCGATAAACGGCTGCACCATAATCATCGGCGCGCTTCGCGACGGCGATCCCGTGTTCATTCCGGGTGCGGAATTCAACAGCAGGGATGAAGGCGGACGATACCATATCCTCGGCTACGGCTTTGATCCCGAAGCACCGTCCATAAACGGTATAGTCGAAGCCGCGCATGAACTTCGCATGAAAAAGGTACACGCGCGTCTTGATTTTCTCCGCAAGGAGCTCGGCTTCGATCTGCCGGAGGACGAGATCGCAAAGCTTCTTGAACTCAACAATACGGGCAAGCCGCACATCGCAAATCTTCTTGTCAGATACGGCTACGCCGAAAATAAAGAACAGGGCATCGAATACATCGACAGAAAGCATTTCAAGTCGGAGTATCTTCACCCGAAGGACGTTATCACCGCGATCAGGGATGCCGGCGGGATCCCGGTTCTGGCGCATCCGCCCTACGGAAGCGGCAACGAGATAATCGTAAAGGAGGAACTCTCCGAGCGGGTCGAGAGGCTTATCGGATACGGGATCGAAGGTCTTGAAGGATACTACTCCGGCTTTACGAATGTACTGCGGGACGAGGTCTTAAGCCTTGCCGACAGGCATGATCTTCTTGTCACTGCAGGAAGCGATTACCACGGATCAAACAAGCTCGTGGTGCTCGGTGACACCGGACTTGACGTCGAAGCACCCGCGGACGGCCTTTGCCGGTTCCTGTCGAAAATACTCTGAAAATGTGGTAAAATTGACTATACACAGGAGGACGGTCATGAGCAGGGAATATGTGATCGACTGCGCCGAGATGCCCGATCGGGCGAGCGCACATGAATATATCGCCAGGACGCTTGAGTTTCCCGATTACTACGGGAAGAATCTTGACGCGCTCTTTGACTGTCTGACCGATATGGGTGAATGCAGCATCATATTCAGGAATCTCGATGATCTCGAGATGCTCGGTGATTACAGCGGTGCGCTTCTTGCGGTGTTTGAGGAGGCCGAGCAGATCAACGAGGATATCAACCTGATCTATGATCTTCAGGATACAGAGGACATAGAGGAATAATCCATGGATCGCGAAGAAGAAAAAGTCCTATACCTG
The DNA here is from genome assembly GCA_017620055.1 of Lachnospiraceae bacterium. Next base: position 2,149 of record JAFZRD010000106.1, on the reverse strand, counting down.
TCGCGTGTCGGCCGGGACAAGATATTCAAATACGGAACGTATACAATGGCAACCGAACGGCCGATCACACAGGATCATCCGTTCTATGTTCCGCGCGAACAGACCCGTCCTATCCACCCGTTTGATGAGCCCGTGCAGCAAAACGCTGCCGTCGACAGCGCTGCCTCACCGGAGCCCGCGCAGATGCCCGATCCCGGACCCGAACCCGATCCTGAAGTTCTCGCGAGCCAGATAATGTCGTCCAACTTCAAGGTCGGCCTGTCGCAGGAAGAGGTTGACGCACTTCTGAACGGGATGTGATAAGAAAATGGAGCTTCGGCATTTACGATATTTTCTCGCGGTATGCGAGGAGATGAACTTCACAAAAGCAGCGGAAAAGCTTATGATCGCGCAGCCACCGCTGTCACGTCAGATAAAGGATCTTGAGGAAGAGATCGGAGCCGATCTGTTCATCCGCGAGCACCACTCGCTCCGCCTTACCGAAGAAGGCGTCAGATTCAGGGATTACGCAAACCGCATAGTGATGCTCTCCGACCGCTCGGTCGAAGATATAAGGGAGATGCACACGGGTATCAGAGGTACCGTTTACATAGCCGAGGTCGAGGGAAAAGCCCCGAGACTGACGGCAGGATTCATTTCGTCGTTTTCAAAGAAATACCCCGACGTACAGTACAATATATGGAACGGCAACTCCGACGAGGTAACGCAGAGGGTCAGGAACGGACTTGCGGATCTTGCCATAATCATGGAGCCTTTCGACCCGCAGGGACTTCACAGCGTGCCCGTTTACAGTGAGCCGTGGATCGCGATGTTCTCGGTCGAGCATCCGCTTGCCGCCAAAAAGGGAAAGACAATCCCTCTTTCGGATCTGGCGGATCACGACCTTATCATACCGTCGCGAGGATCGAGACTTCAGGAGATCAGCGACTGGTTCGCGCCGCTTTCGATCACGCCGAAGATCAAGGCGAGGATTTCAAACGCCACGATAGCATATGAGCTGTGCGAAAAAAACGTCGGTGTCGCGATCTATCCCGCAGCCGCCGGAGATCTGATCAACGATGAGAAAGTATTGATACGCGAGATCGTAAAGCCCGTCCACAAGGCTTCCTACGTTCTCATATATCCCGACAATCATCCGATGTCGCCGGTCGCCGACCGCTTCATCGAACATATCAGATCGACACTCAAATAAAGGAGTCATCGTTTGGAAATGGAAGGAAGAACTCTGTTTTTTGAATGGGAAGTCAGGTTGATGAGCCTGCTGCAGAACCAGACCGGTTCCGTCGGCAAGGCTCTTGCCACGTTCTTCTCATATTTCGGCGAGGAACTCATCCTCGTGCTCGTCTTCGGGCTCATATACTGGTGCTTTGACAAGAAGAACGCAAAGATCATAGGGACGAGCCTGATCGTCGGGATCCTCCTCAACCCGATGATCAAGAACATTGTCCTTCGAAGGCGGCCGTACTTCGATCACGAGTCGATCGACTGCCTGAAGCCGGTAAATCCCAAAGCCGACATCTACGACATAACCTTCCAGGGCTACTCATTCCCGAGCGCACACTCGCTCAATTCGACTGTCATGTACGGAAGCCTTGCACGCACATGGGGTAACAGGGTATTCAGAATAACAGCGATAGCGCTCCCGTTCTTTGTCGGGATATCGCGCATCGTGCTCGGCAACCACTATCCGACCGACGTCCTCACCGGATGGTTTCTCGGCGCGCTTATCGTCATCTTTTTCCCGATGATACAGGCGCGGGTCAGAAGGCCGAATCTCTTCAGGCTCATCGTGTTCCTCATATCGTCCCTCGGCATCTTCTACTGCACGACGGACGACTATTTCACGGGCCTCGGGCTGATGGCGGGATTCTTCCTCTCGATCCCTTTTGAGGAAAGATTCGTCAATTTCAAAGAGACGAGGCATCCCGGCATCTGCGCACTCCGCGTCCTTGGCGGCTTTGCGCTCTACTACCTTTTCAATACGCTCTTAAAGCTTCCGTTTTCCGCTGAATTTCTCGCAAGCGACATGCTCAGCGCGCACCTCGTCAGGGCCGCCAGATACACGATCATCGTGTTCGTCATGTTCGCTCTGTATCCGATGCTATTCGGGAAGATCCGCTTCCGCGAAAATCACAGCAGCTCGGCTATC
>JAFZRD010000105.1 GCA_017620055.1 Lachnospiraceae bacterium | reverse complement strand
CGATGCTATCGAATTGATCTCATTTACCTTGTTCTGGATCTCATTGTTCAGATCTACCTGTATGTTCTGAAGAGAGGTGTGCATGTTGTTGAAATACTCGGTAAGGCTCTTGCACTGTGACAGGAATGCCGCTTTTCTCGTGTCATCACCGGCACTCTTGTACACTTCGTCAAGCGCATCGAACATATCGGAGAACACCGCGTTGAATCCCATCACATCATCGGTATCCGTGAAATAATCCTCTATCTGACGGTAATACTGCTGCTTGATCTCGTATATGCCCTTATTGGCGTTATTCTGCCAATACTTGAGGTCATAGTATTCGTTCCGGATCTGGTCGATCGATTTCGTATCGACGCCGGCGCCTGCCATACCGTAGGAAGTATTTGTTCGCAGCGCATCAGCGGCCGCCTGTGTCGCCTCCTGTCTCGTGTAACCCTTTGTCTCCACATTCGAGATATTGTTACCGGTCACGTTAAGAGCGGCATTTGCAGCCTGCAGTCCCGTATATCCTATATTCAGTCCGAAAAATTGAGATGTACTCATATGCCTCTCCTCTCTATATCAACAGAGGTCCCTGTCATCCGCCCTATACGCTGGACAGAAGATTCTCCAGCATGTCGTTACATGCGGTTATATATCTTGATGCCGCATTGTATGCGTTCTGATACTTGATCATATTCGTCAGTTCCTCGTTCGAGGATACTCCCATTATCGCGTCTCTGCTGTCCGAGAGATTATGAACAGCCACCTGCTGTGCGTTGACTATGCTGTCATAAACGCTTCCCTCGGTCGCTACCTGTCCGACAAGAGCCGAATAGAAATCCCTGTAGTCATACTCCGTCGTCAGATCGGGAGACAGGCTTGAGAACGGTTTGTTGAATGCCTGCACGAGCGCATCCGCCTTCGCATGATCCACTTCTCCCTGCTCCGTCATGAATGAATTGCCCAGGAGCGAAACCGTCTTGAGAAGATCCGGATTGATCTTCATGTTGGCGATCGTGTAAAGGTCGTCTATATCCGCATGGGAAGGATTTTCATCCTCGGGTACATATCTGTAATATGTAACGGGCGGTGTGGCGGTCGAATCGGTATATTCCTCATATCTTGATGTTCCGAGTCTGACGAACAGCTCCTTCGGAAGCTCGATCTTCCCGCTGTCGACATCATTCTTGTTGTATTTGGGAAGATACTGCTCATCTCCCGTCTCATAATACTTGTCTATCGCGTCCTTCTCGCCGGTCAGTATATTGTTCACTTCAGTCATGAGGCTGTGGACCATGTTATCAAGTTCCGCCTGGACCTTCATGACGACTGACTTGGATGTCGGGATCAGATTCTCCGTCACAAGCTCGGGCGGAATCACAGTATCGTCTTCATACGTATATGACCCGTTCATGTATGCTTCATAGCTCATGTCCGTGTAATTGGCTCTTCTGTCGCCTCTCTGAAGGACTATGGACTTGAGCTGGCCTATGTCGGTGTTGAATGCCGTCGCGATCTCTTCATTCCTTATGAACACTTCCGCATTCATGTTCTGGGGCCATACCGGGGTGTAAAATCCCGTACCCTCGTCGATGACCGTATCCATATGAAATGTTCTGTCCCTTGCAACGAGCTCAACGCCCTCGACAAGAACCTCTATCGCACCGTCGGCGTTTGTATGATATGAAACATTGACAAGGCTTGAAAGCTCGTCAAGTGCCTTGTTCCTCTGATCGCGAAGATCGTTGGCTTCCTGCTCGCCGAGCTCTTCCTTGTGGATCTTCTCATTGAGAACATGGATCTCATCTCCGAGATCATTGATCCTGTCAACGTATTCTTTTATCCTAGCATTGAGATTGTCCTGATATTCAGACAGTCCGTTGTATACCGCCTGCGCTCTTTCAAGGAACTGTGCGGCTGTGTTTACGAACGAACCTTTTGTGACCGAACTTGAAGGATCCTTGGCAAGTTCCTGTACCGATGTCCAGAGATTTGCGATCGATTCCTGGAATGCCACTCCGTCAAATTCACCGAGGAGGGTTTCTATCTCCTGGGTTGTTTCCCTGCTTACCTCATAAAAAGAAGACCTTCCGGTTTCTCTGCGGTACGACTTGTCAAGAAAATCATCCCTTACCTGACGTACTATATCGTACTCGACACCGAGGCCTATCTGCATCTTGGAAACAGCAGGTGATGTGCTTATTGTATTATAAGTCATGTCCGCGTGCAGCGTCTGCTGACGGACATAACCCTGGGTTTCGATGTTGGATAGGTTGTGCGCTGTTGTGTGCAGCGAATTCTGGCTTGTCTGAAGTCCGGTTGCCCCTACAAAAAGGCCGCTCATCAACGACATGTAATCACCCCGTGCTTATCGTGAAATACACTACCTATTGCTTCGCATCAAAGCCTCTTACCGATCCGAGGGTCTCACCGATACTCACGGCACCCGGGCCGTAGTTGTTCGTCTCCGGAGCCTGTCTCATGGCTCTCATCATGTTGATATCAAAATCAACCATCTCAAGAGACTGTTCTATCAACTGTCTGTTGCTCTCGTTTATCATCCGTACGCTTTCGACCGTCCTCTTCAGTTTGTCATGAACTTCCGACAGTCTCTGCTGTTCTCCCGGTTGTTTCGAAAGCAGCTCGATCAGCACAGAAAGCTTTAATGTTTCAACATCCTTGTTGATTACGTCGGCGATGTCACGGGTCACCTGGGCACGTTTCGAATCCAGATTTCCGATAGTCGTCACAACGATCTGTTCATCATCCGTGATCTTTTCAAGGGCCGAAATGTCTCTTCCGACTATAACGGCCGATTTTTGCTTGGATAACTCCAGCAGCTTGCCATATTCATCATTTTCCCTGTTCAGTACATCAATGAGTTCTTCAATAAGGCTAGCCACCGGTTATCCCCTAAAAGCTCAGCTTTTCTTCGTATTTTGCCATCAGTTTGGATGCAAAATCATCGTTACTTACGTTGTAGGTTCCGTTTGCAATAGCGGCCTTGATAGGCTCGGTAATGTCCTTCCTTATGTCGGAAGCATTAGCCACTGCAGCTTTCACAGTCTGGATATCCTTTCCGATACTGGAGATCTGAACCTGGTCTCTTCCGTAAGCAGCTCCGGTCTTCTGAACCTTGCCGGGCTTTTTAGCCTGATATATCTGGCTTACGGCATTGTATGCTTCTATACGCATAACTTCTCCTCCTTCCCTGTCTGGAGATTTCTCCCCTGTTATCCCCTTATTATCCGCGTAACCACAGCAAAAACATATAATCCTGCTATAGGTTACACTATATTTATCGACAGTTCCGTGATTAACTTTATACCCTATCTTAAATTTTTCTCATCTTCTTATGATCGAGTGCCCCAGGCCCGCCATGAACAGCTTCCAGGCCCCAAGCATGCATGAAGTCGCCTCTTTGCGTGTACACGGCGTTATATACAAAAGCGCCGCCTCATATGCCTTAACGCTCTGCCAGCTGCCGGCAAGCTCGTTAAAATCAAGCACCCCGGGTTTGCCCCAGGTCGTGATCAAAAGTCTGTCAAGATCCATGTCCGTGATCGTCACAAAATGACTCCTGATCGTAGAATCCCATCCGTCGGACAGTTTCCCCTCAAGGTCGGAATCCTCCTTAAAGAGCCTTGCGTTGACCTTGTTATGGCACGTCAGCAGAACGACCGCCCCGCTCGCCTTAAGCCCTTCCCTGATAAAATCACGGGCTTCATCTTTGCTTGCGAACGCAAGAGGCATGTATCTTGCCCTGATATCCAGTCCGAATTTCCTGGCAAAACGTATTATCCCTATGATAAACCCGACATTAGACAGGCCCATTGTACTTTTCAGTCTGGAGAATACTTTGGAAGACCGGCTGACGCGGTCGTAGATACGGTTTAGGGGAAATATCTCAAATGACCCCATTGTCTCGTATACCCCGGTCATAAGCAGGGAATATGCTTCATGACCGGGATTATCCGAACACAGAGCATCCTTGACGGATGCGGGAATGATCTTTGAACTCTTTATCACGGATGAAAACGCCGCGTCCGTTCTTGCAAGCGCACGCAGCACATTTGCACCCGCCACCGAACCGCATCCGCCCAGAGCTCTCGTGTTGGACGAAAACCACTGCTGGTTTCCTCCGTAACAGAGCTTTTCGTCAGGGCCCTGGATCTGGAGTTGTCTGGCTCGGTGAATGTTCATTCGTTATTTTCTGACGGTTACCTTGTCAAGATGCCATATGTCATCAACGTATTCCTGAATGGTCCTGTCCGATGAGAACTTGCCGGCAGAGGCTACGTTTAAGATGGCCATCTTGTTCCAGCGCTTTGTATCCTTATAAGCTTCCTCGATAAGCTTCTGGGTCTCGGCATAGGATTCAAAATCCTTGAGGATGAAGTATGTATCCGCTTTTGCCGTACACTGCGTATTAAGGAGCGAGTTGTACAGATCCCTGAACAGCTCCGTATCGTTCTGGCTGTATGTGCCGTTAACGAGCTGCATGAGCACTTTGCGGATATTTGCATCGTTATTGAAGATCACGTTCGGATCGTATCCGCCGTTCTGTTCGTAATTGATGACCTCATCCGACGACAGACCGAAGATGAAGATGTTCTCTTTTCCGACCTCTTCATACATCTCGACGTTTGCACCGTCCATTGTTCCTATCGTGATCGCGCCGTTAAGCATGAACTTCATGTTACCTGTTCCCGAAGCTTCCTTTGATGCCGTTGATATCTGCTCCGATACATCGGCAGCCGCAACGATGAGTTCCGCATTGGATACGCAATAATCCTCAATGAACACGATCTTGATCTTGCCGCCGATCGAAGCATCATTGTTGACGACTTCCGCAACCGAATTGATAAGCTTGATCGTAAGCTTTGCATTCTTATATCCCGCAGCGGCCTTTGCTCCAAAAATGAACGTTCTCGGAACAAACTCCATGTCGGGATGCTCCTTGAGCTCATTATACAGATACATTATATGAAGAATGTTCATGAGCTGTCTCTTATACTCGTGGAGACGCTTTACCTGAACATCGAATATCGATCTCGGGTCGACTTCGATACCGTTGTGCTCAAGTATGTATTTTGCCAGTCTTACCTTGTTCTGGTATTTGATGTTCATGAACTCGTGCTGTGCTTTCTTGTCATCCGCATATACCTTGAGATGACGCAGAACCGTCAGATCCGTGATCCATTCGTCCCCGACATGAGCCGTTACCCAGTCGGCAAGGAGCGGATTGGCATGCAACAGGAATCTTCTCTGTGTTATGCCGTTCGTCTTGTTATTGAACTTCTGGGGCATAAGCTGATAGAAGTCCTTAAGTTCCTGATTCTTAAGTATCTCGGTGTGAAGCCTTGCAACACCGTTGACCGAATATGATGCACAGATAGCCATATGAGCCATCTTGACCTGTCCGTCATAGATTATCGCCATCTTGCGGATCTTCTCGACGTTTCCGGGATGCGACGCTTCTATAAGAAGACAGAATCTTCTGTTGATCTCCTCAACGATCTGGTAGATTCTCGGCAGAAGGTTTGAGAACAGCTCGATAGGCCACTTCTCAAGTGCTTCCGACATGATCGTATGGTTAGTGTATGCAACTGTCTTCGTCGTTACCGACCACGCATCTTCCCATCCGAGTCCGTAATCGTCCATAAGTATACGCATCAGTTCGGGAACCGTGAGCGTCGGATGTGTATCGTTCATCTGGAACGTGACCTTCTCATACAGCTTGGTTATATCGTCATGTTTTCTCATGTACTTCTCAACGGCTTCCTGGATGCTGGCCGACACGAAGAAATACTGCTGTTTGAGACGAAGTTCCTTACCTGCATAATGATTGTCGTTCGGATACAGGACTTCGCATATGTTTCTCGCAAGATTCTCCTGCTCGACCGCAAGACGGTAATCACCCTTGTCGAAAGAGTCGAGCTGGAAGCATTCAACAGGCTGCGCGTCCCATATACGGAGCGTGTTGACGACACCGTTTCCGTAACCGGGTATCGGAAGGTCATAGGGAATGGCCTGTACGGACTGGCAGTTTTCCTGGGAGAAGTGATTTTCACCCTTCTCATCCACATTTACAACGACATTGCCGCCGAACTTGACGATCTTGGCGTATTCCGGACGACGCAGTTCAAACGGATATCCGTCCTTCAGCCAGTTATCCGGAGCCTCGACCTGGAAACCGTCCCTGATCTGCTGTCGGAACATTCCGTAACGATAGCGTATACCGCATCCGTATGCACTGTAGCCGAGAGTCGCAAGGGAATCGAGGAAACATGCGGCAAGACGTCCGAGACCTCCGTTTCCGAGCGCCGGATCCCTCTCCTGGTCCTCTACAAGATCGATGTTGATGCCAAGCTCATCGAGAGCTTCCGCAACCTCCTTGTATTCCTTCAGGTTGATCATCGCATTGCCGAGCGCTCTACCCATCAGGAATTCCATCGACAGATAGTAAACCGTCTTCGGATCCTGCTTCTCATAAGCTTTCTGGGTCTCAAGCCAGTTATCGATTATCGTATCCTTTACGGTATAGGCCACAGCCTGATATATCTGCTGTTCGTTGGCTTCTTCGAGGGTCTTCCTGAAAAGCGCCTTGACGTTCTCCTTTACCTGTTTCTTGAATGTCTCCTTGTTGAATCCGGTCTTGCGTGCTGCCATATAAACCTCCTGTTTGACTGATCTATTGTTTCTTAACGCCGAGTGTAACGTTTTCGCCGTTTATGTTCCAATCCTTAACATAACCGTCAGTGCTTCCGGTGATTATGTCATCGGCAAGAACCTCTTTTGCGATAACGTCCCTGTTTGCCGTAAGTACCTGTGCTATCTTCTCATTATCCTTCGCGAATACGCATATTCTGTCCATGACCTCGAATCCGGCCTCTTTACGCAT
>JAFZRD010000104.1 GCA_017620055.1 Lachnospiraceae bacterium | reverse complement strand
CTTTTTAAGTTAATTTATGCTTATTTCACCAATGTATTACATAGTAACTATCTATAAAAAAAGGAGTTGAACACATGAACACGGTCAGAGTATGTGACAGCACGGTCAGAAAGCTTTCAAACGGCAAAGAGCTCTCCCTGTCTTTCAAGGAGAAGCTTGAAGTTGCAAAGCTACTGGACAAGCTATGTGTTGATGTGATCGAACTAGATGAGATAAGAAACAGCAAAGTCGACAGTCTTCTGATCAAATCGGTGGTCACCGCTGTCGGCAACAGTACGGTTGCCGTACCCGTTTCGCTCGGGAGCGATCCGGCACCTGCGGCTGCGGCTCTTTCCGAGGCAAAGAGCTACAGACTTCAGGTCGTTGCACCCGGAAGCAGCGTCAGGATGGAGTACGTCTATCACAAGAAACCTGCTGCCATCACGGAGATGGTGAAGGAAACGGTCAGTGCATGCAGGAATTTCACGCAGGATGTGGAACTGATCATAGATGACGCCACAAGAGGTGATTCCGCGATCATTTCGGATCTTGTAAATACCGCAATCGATGCGGGTGCGACCACGGTAACTTTCTGCGATGATGCTGGAGAGATGCTCCCCGAGGAGTTTGCCGCATTTCTGGAGGAAAGACTCGAGGCGGATCCGCGCCTTAGGGATATAACATGGGGTGTATCGTGCTCAGATGAACTGTCAATGGCCGATGCATGCGTTATCGCCGCACTGTGTCACGGCGCGGGTGAGATCAAGGCGAGTGCATATCCCGTCAATACGGCATCCCTTGAAAATGTATGCAGGGTCATCGCCGGAAAGGGCGAGAGCTTCGGAGTCAGAACAGGGGTCGCGACATCTTCGATGAAGAGAACGATCGCGCAGATAGGAAGATTCTGCGTTACTTCGCAGGACAGCAAAACGGCGTTCGGTTTCACGGGCGGTATCGAGAGTGTTGACGACAGACTGACGGCGCACGATTCGGCCGAAGCGGTCGCTCAGGTTGCCCAGAAGCTCGGTTACAGCCTCAACGAAGAGGATGAACAGAAAGTATACGAGGCATTCCAGAAACTGGCATCCAAAAAGGAAAGCGTTTCCACAAAGGAACTGGATGCGATCATCGCCACCGCCGCAATGCAGGTTCCCGCAAAATATACTCTTGAGGATTACATCACGAATACAGGAAACAGCATAACCGCAATGGCGCATGTGAAGCTTCGCACAAAGGAAGAGGACCTTGAGGGGATATCACTCGGAGACGGTCCGATAGATGCGGCATTTCTTGCCATAGAGCAGATCACCGGAAGACACTACGAGCTGGATGATTTTCAGATAAAGGCCGTTACGGAAGGTAAAGAAGCCGCTGCCGAGACTATAGTCAAGCTTCGTGCGAACGGCAAGGTATTCTCGGGAAGAGGACTATCCACGGATATAATCGGTGCGAGCGTGAGAGCATATCTCAACGCTGTGAACAAGGTTATCTACGAGGAGGATGAGTGATGAAACTGTCTTTTTCCACACGGGGATGGAATGATATAACATTTGATGAGTTCATGGATATCGCCGGCGAAATGGATTTTGCCGGCATAGAAGTCTATAAGCTTATAAAGGACAAGGATCTGTTCGTCAAAGGTGAGGCTTTTGACCAGTACAACATAGCCGCGACAACAAGACAGCTTCGGGACAGGGGACTGTCGATCCCCATATTTGACGGCAACTATGATCTGACAAAAAGAGATTGCATAGAAGACATAAAGAAGATAATCGATATTGCGGGATACATGCGCGTGGATTATGTCGGGATCGGACTCGAGACCGACGATGAGAAAGCTATCAGGGATGCCGTTAATGAGCTCCTTCCTCTCGCGCGTGAGAAGAACGTGATACTTCTCATCGAGACCGGAGGCATATATTCCGATACGAAGAAACTGTGCACGCTGCTTGATGAGTTTGCCGACGACAACCTCGCTGCGCTCTGGGATCTTCATCATACGTTCCGCTATGCGAACGAAGAGCCCAAGGATACGATCAGAAATCTCGGCGCATATGTTAAGCACGTTCATCTGCGCGATTCCGATGATAAGGACACATTCAATCTCATAGGCGAGGGAAGCGCTCCGATCAAGGAATTCATGGATGCGCTTTATTCGATAGACTATGCCGGGTTCATATCTTACGAGTGGAAACCGGAATATATGGATGACCTCAAGGATCATGAGGTCATATTCCCTTATTTTGTCAATTACATGAGCCGTTTCGAGAACACCCGTGGCAAGAAGAAGGTTCTCTATCCGAACCATGACGGCACCGGACAGTATGTGTGGAAGAAGGATGAGCTCATCAACCTCACGTTCCCGCAGGTTCTCGACAGGATGGTCGAGGAGTTCCCGGATCAGTACTGTTTCAAATATACGACACTCGATTACACGAGAACGTATGAGGAGTTTCGCGATGATGTCAACAATTTCGCCAAGTCACTCATGAGTCTCGGCGTCAGATCGGGTTCCAAGGTTGCCGTATGGGCGACGAATGTGCCCGCATGGTACATCTCGTTTTGGGCATGCTGTAAGATAGGTGCGGTACTCGTTACGATGAACACCGCATACAAGATACATGAGGCGGAATACCTTCTCCGCCAGTCGGATACGCATACACTCGTGATGATCGAGTCGGCCGTGGATTCGAACTACAGGGCGATCATCAACGAGCTTTGTCCGGAGATCGCAACGTCGAAGGCGGGCAAGCCCCTTCATTGCAAGAAGCTGCCGTTCCTTCGTAATGTCATAACGGTGGGATTTTCAATGCCGGGTGCCCTCACATTCGAAAAAGCGATGGACAGGCACGACATGGTATCCGATACCGAACTTGAGAGAATGGCCGCAAACGTCCGTCCCGATGATGTGTGCAACATGCAGTATACGTCGGGAACAACGGGATTCCCGAAGGGTGTCATGCTGACACACTACAATGTGGTCAACAACGGCAAATGTATCGGAGACAGGATGGGTCTGTCGACAGCTGACAGGATGATGATCCAGGTGCCGATGTTCCACTGTTTCGGAATGGTGCTCTCGATGACATCGTCGATCACGCACGGTGCGACGATATGCCCGATGCCTTACTTTAGCGCAAAATCATCCCTCGCGTGCATCAACCAGGAGAGAATTACGTGCTTTAACGGTGTGCCTACGATGTTCATTGCGATGTTCAACCACGCCGATTACAAGAAGACCGATTTCTCGTATATGAGAACCGGTATCATGGCCGGTGCGGGCTGTCCTCCGGAGCTTATGAAGCGCGCGGCGGATCCGAACGAGATGAACATGCGCGGCATAGTATCCGTGTACGGTCAGACCGAGACTGCGCCCGGCAACACGATGTCTTCATGGACGGATCCTCTTGATGTGAGGACGGAGACTGTCGGATATGCGTTCCCGCATGTGGAATGCAAGGTGATAGATCCCGAGACCGGTGCGGAAGTCGGTGTCGGAGAGAACGGCGAGTTCTGCGCGAGAGGCTACAATACGATGAAAGGGTATTACAAGATGCCCGAAGCCACGCGTGAGACGATCGATGCAGACGGATGGCTTCATTCGGGTGATCTTGCCGCACGTGACGAGAACGGTAACTACAGGATCACGGGACGACTCAAGGATATGATCATCCGCGGAGGCGAGAACCTGTATCCGAAGGAGATAGAAGAGTTCATATACACCTGTCCGAAGGTTCGCGACGTGCAGGTCATCGGCGTGCCCGACAAACGGTACGGCGAGGAGGCCATGGCGTGCATAATCCTGAAGGAAGGTGAGAGCATGACCGTCGAGGAGATGGATGCGTTCATTAAGGCCAGCCTAGCAAGGCACAAAGTGCCCAGATATATTGAATTTGTTGATGAATTCCCGATGAATGCCGCGGGCAAGGTACTGAAGTACAAGATGAGAGAAGATGCCATCAAGCGGCTGGGATTGGAATGAGGAGAAAACATGAGTAAGAATATCGTCACGGTTGACGGAAACGGCGCCTGTGCCAACGTGGCATACGAGTTCACGGAGGTTGCGGCCATATATCCGATAACACCGTCATCACCAATGGCGGCCAAGACGGATGAGTGGTCCGCAAAGGGCAGGGAGAACATGTTCGGCCAGCCCGTAAAGCTCGTTGAGATGCAGTCGGAAGCCGGCGCGATAGGAGCCGTTCACGGAGCACTTCAGACGGGGTCTCTTGCAACAACATATACATCGAGTCAGGGACTCATGCTGATGATCCCGACTCTCTACAGGATAACGGGAGAACACCTTCCCGCGGTCCTTCATATTGCCGCAAGAACGGTAGGAACGCACGCCATGAGTATATTCGGCGATCATTCCGATGTAATGGCATGCCGTCAGATAGGTCTTGCGATGCTCTCATCGGGGAGCGTGCAGGAGGCAGCCGATATGGCGGCCGTCACTCATCTGTCCGCGATAAAGGCACGCGTTCCGTTCATGCATTTCTTCGACGGGTTCAGGACTTCACATGAGATGTCCAGGATAGAGATGCCGGATGTAAAGGCGCTCTCGGCACTAATCGACGAGGATGCGCTTCATGCATTCCGTGAGCATGCGCTCAATCCGGAGCATCCGCTTCTTCGCAATACCGTTCAGAACGACGATGTCTATTTCCAGTTCAGGGAAGCAAACAACAAATGCTACATGCAGCTGTCGGATATAATCGAGGACTACATGGACAGGGTATCCGAAGTCGTCGGCAGGAGTTACAAACCCTACCAGTACTACGGACCCGACAATGCAACAGATATCATCATAGCGATGGGTTCCGTATCGGGAACGATAGAGGAAACGGTGGATGCGCTCAACAAGCGCGGACGCAAGACCGGATTCCTTCAGGTACGCATGTACAGACCGTTTGATACAAAGAAGCTCCTGGAGGCTATTCCGGATAGTGTCAGGAGGATAGCAGTCCTTGACAGGTGCAAGGAGATGGGGGCAGCGGGCGAGCCGCTGTATGTCGATGTATGCACCGCACTCTTTAATTCCGAACGCAACATCAAAGTCGTCGGCGGCAGATACGGTCTCTCGTCAAAGGATACGAGCCCTGACCAGATAGTCGCGGTGTTCGACAATCTTGCGTCGTCCCGCCCGATAAACAGTTTTACGATCGGTATAGAGGATGATGTGACGCATCTGTCCCTTAAGTGCGAACCGCTTGATTTTGAAGTCGGATCTCCCGACATGATCTGTTGCAAATTCTGGGGACTCGGCGGTGACGGAACCGTCGGTGCCAACCACAATACGGCCAAGATACTCGGAGATCTTGCCGATATGTATTCGCAGGCTTATTTCGAGTATGATGCCAAGAAGTCGTTCGGTGTCACCAAATCTAACCTGCGATTTTCGAAGAAGCCGATAAGAGGCAGTTACTACGTAAAATCGGGAGATATAGTCGCCTGCCACAACCAGAGCTTCATCAAGCAGTATGACGTTGCTGCGGAAGTCAGGAAGGGAGGCATATTCCTTCTCAACTGCACTTGGTCGGACGATGAACTTGAGGCGGAACTTCCGAACAGGGTCAAGAGACTGTTTGCCAAGAAAAAAGTAAGGCTGTTCGTGATAAATGCCACCGCCATAGCGGAACAGCTCGGACTGGGCAGTCATACCAACACTGTTCTCCAGGCGGCATTCTTTAAGATCTCGGGGCTTCTTCCGATCGAAGTTGCCATCAAGGAGATGAAGGCCGCAGCCGAGAAGGCATATTTTACAAAAGGCAGCAAGATCGTCAAGATGAACACCGATGCGATCGAGATGGGTGCCGAAAACGTTCACGAAGTTGAGGTTCCGGCACAGTGGGCGAACCTTACGGATGAGGAGATACCGGGGACGCCCGATGCACCGGCCGTCGTGACGGAAGTCTGCGACTATATAAACAGACAGAAGGGTAACGACCTTCCGGTATCGACATTCGTTGACAGGATGGACGGCTCGATAGAGATGGGTCTGACCGCTTACGAGAAGCGCGGCATAGCCGTGAGCACTCCGAAGTGGGATCCCGATAAGTGTCTCCAGTGCAACATGTGCTCGTTTGTGTGCCCGCATGCGGCGATACGACCTCATCTTCTGAACGAGAAAGAGGTGAAGAACGCGCCTGCGTCGATGAAGATCACTGATACGAAGCCTGCGGGAGATCTCAAATATTCGCTTTGTATTTCCGAATATGACTGTACCGGATGCGGAAGCTGCGTTGCTTCATGTCCCGCAAAGGAGAAGGCCATCACCATGGGACCGGCAGAGCTATCCGAAGAGAAGCGCAAAGAGTGGGATTATTCGCTTACCGTCACTTCAAAGCCGGGAACATACAACAAATACACGATCAAGGGAAGCCAGTTCGAACAGCCGCTCGTGGAATTTTCCGCAGCGTGTGCGGGCTGCGGGGAGACCCCGTACGCCAAGCTCATGACACAGCTGTTCGGTGACCGCGTTTACTGGGCAAATGGAACGGGATGCTCACAGGCATGGGGTGCGACCTATCCCGGGATCCCTTACACGGTAAATGAGAGAGGGTTCGGTCCCGCATGGACGAACTCCCTGTTCGAGAACAATGCGGAGCTCATGCTTGGTATGTATCTGTCCGTGACCCAGCAGAGGAAGCTTGCGAAGAAGAAGGTATCGGCGCTTCTTGAAGTCTCATCAGACGAGAAGGTGAAGACGGTATGCCGTGCATATATCGATTCGTTTGATGATTACGATGCGTCGCGCAAGGCATCGGATGACCTTATTGAAGTACTTGAGAATACAAAGGACGATGAGAACGCAAAGCTCATCGGCTCCATATTGAAACGCCGCGACCATCTGTCGCGAAAATCATTCTGGATGTACGGAGGCGACGGGTGGGCCTACGATATCGGCTTCGGCGGACTCGATCACGTTATCGCGTCGGGAGCCAACATCAATACGCTCGTTATCGATACGGAAGTATATTCGAACACGGGAGGACAGAGCTCAAAGGCAACTCAGATAGGTGCCGTTGCGCAGTTCGCATCCTCGGGCAAGACGACCAAGAAGAAGGATCTCGGGGCCATATTCATGACATACGGAAACGTGTATGTCGCATCGGTTTCCATGGGTGCCAATCCCAATCAGCTGATCAAAGTGTTAAAGGAAGCCGAGGAATACGACGGGCCTTCGATCATAATCGCATACACACCGTGCATAACCCACGGTATCAAAGCCGGAATGGGTGCCGCGCAGGAAGAGATGAAGCGTGCGGTACAGAGCGGATACTGGACACTTTATCATTATGACCCCAGACTCCCTCAGCCGCTCGTTGTTGACTCCAAGGAGCCGACACTCGATTATGAGGAATTCCTTGCGGGAGAGACGAGATATTCATCGCTCGGCAAGACGTTCCCGGACAATGCTAAGAAACTGTTCGCACAGGGCGCAAAGGAAGCCAAAGAGCGTTACGACAGATACAAGGCAATGGAAAAATAGGATGGATACGAAGACTACTTTATCAGGGATCGCGCTTTTGGGATCCAACATCGAAAAGAGAATAGTCGGAAAAAGAGAGATAATCGACAGACTTATCATAGCTCTTTTGTCGGGGGGACACGTGCTTATAGAAGATGTTCCCGGTGTGGGCAAAACTTCACTTGCCAGGGCTCTTGCCGACTCGCTTTCACTTTCGTTTGCAAGGATCCAGTGTACACCCGATACGATGCCCGGAGATATCACGGGGGTATCGGTCTATAATTCCAAGACCGGACAGTTCGAAGTCGTTCCGGGACCGGTGATGAACAACATAGTGCTCGCCGATGAGCTTAACAGGACGTCTCCGAAGACCCAGTCCGCACTGCTCGAAGCTATGGAAGAGCACAGTGTCACTATAGACGGAAAGAATATGCCGCTTCCCGAACCTTTCATGGTGATCGGGACACAGAATCCCATGGAGACGGCCGGATGCTATCCCCTGCCGGAAGCACAGCTTGACAGGTTCATGATGAAACTGTCGGTCGGTTATCCTAAGAAGGAAGATGCTGTCAGGATGGCTACGGGATTCCTCGAAGGAACGCTTCATGAGGCAACTGAGGCTGTACTTACGGGGCAGGATATACTCGGTATGAGAAGCGTTGTTGCGGGCATAACCGTCAGCGACAAACTGACGGATCTGGCTGTTTCGATCGTTGAAGCAACAAGGTCGGATGCCGACATTTCATGCGGTGCATCCCCGAGAGCATTGCTTGCGCTCCTTCGGTGCGCCCAGGCATACGCCCATCTTGCCGGAAGGGATTACTGTATTCCTGAAGATATCATAAATGCGGCTTCGCTCACACTTCCTCACAGGCTCGTCCTTACCGCCCAGGCAAAGATGAACCGTATGTCACAGGAGCAGGTGCTCCGCCGTATCACTGACCATATTAAAGTTCCTTCCTGATGAGGGTTACATATGCATATCCGGTTCAATAAAAAGGGCCTTATCATATACTCCCTGATACCGGTTTTATGTACGGTATTTGCAAGCTTTCGCGGAGGGCTGCTTCCGTTCATGCTGCTGGGAGGATCACTGCTGTTTCTTCCCGTATCGTTCGTCTGCATCATATTAAGCTACAGGTTCCTGTCCGTATATCAGGAACTTGATTCACACCGCGTCGTAAAAGGTGACCGTCATGAGATGACGTTCACATTCGACAATTCACTATTTCTCCCGATACACAACATGAAACTGATACTGTACCGCGACAGATGCGATCATGAAGGGATCAGCGACGGACAGAAGATCTCCGTGGATCCCGGGAGCAGGGTAAATCTGTCGGCCGGGACGGTATGCCTGTTCGGAGGCGCATACTATATCGGGATCAAAAGCGTCGGACTGTCGGATGCGTTCGGGATAATGACCGTGGAATTTGATGTTCCGTATCATTTCAGGGCGATAGTGTCGCCCAAGATCACCGATGCAGCGAACGGATATCTTGATATCGAGAATATCATCAATTCCGTAGGGATCAAGAGTGATACCAGGACAGAGATGATACCCGGAAATGATATGCGTGATTATCAGAAAGGGGACGCCCTGCGCAGTATAAACTGGAAGGTTTCCGCCAGACTCGACAATCTCATGGTCAGGGTGCCGGACAAACAGGATACGAGGCAGGTCACACTTGTTCTTGAATCGTCGTATATGCCCGAGCGTGAGCAGGATACCGATTTTCTGCGACGCAGGGATGCGTTTCTTGAATTTGCAGTTTCCGCCGCGTGGTATTTTGCCGGACGCGGTATGCCCGTGCTTGTCATTTATCCTGCGGGAAAGATAACCGAAAAACAGGTCAGCTCGTATGACAGCTTCCGTGAATTCTATGAGGATGCTTCCCAGGGTATGGTATACCGTTCGGAAGACGAGAAGGACAGGATGCACAGACTGGCCGAGGAAAGGAGGATGGGCCAAAATGGGGATGAAACAACAGTCATCGTCAGTGAGGACAACTGGCCCGGCGAAGATTACTGCATCGTTGCCGGATGATATCAAAACGGCCCTGACCATCCTTGTGTCATTCGCGGCATCTGTCGCGGTATATAAGATGACGGGGCATGAACTGTCATCCTCGGATGTAATGACCCTTATATGGAGTGCGGGAGGGTTATCCCTGTGCTATTCGCTCGTTTTCCACCTGTTCAGCCGCTTTGCAGGCGGGAAGACATCGGTTCTTGCCATAGCTGCGCTGGCACTGCTTTTGGCGTTTCTCCTGTGGGACGGCAATACGGCTCTTCCGGTGTACATTCTGTGGGCAGCTGTGCGGCTATGTCCGGAAAGATTCCATTCCGAGGCATTGCTTTGTGCCGCTTCATCGGCGGTCATGGTGTTTATGTGGTGCTTTGACACTCAGGGTCTTGCCGATCCCGCATTTACGTGGAAGTTTGTGTTTGCGGCTCTGATAGTTCTTCTGATCTCACATCTGGCCGGACTGATCGGATATAAGGATGAAGGTCGCTATCCGTTTGCTTTCTTCATCGTATTGCTCTTATGTCTTATCATCATTCCGGAAAGGAGCGATCCGATAAACTGGAAACCGCTCATAAACGCCGGGAAGAGGGCAGTGGAGAAGACAAAGGAGATCGGATGGTCGATTTCCTACCGTTTTTCTGACGTGTTTACGGGGGATTCCTACAGTACCGGATACAGTTCGTTCGACCAGAACGGAGATACGATCCGTTCGTCAGAGCGGACCGAACTGGTAATAAAGACACTCGACAATACGACATTTACATACCGGTCCGAGGGAAGCGGACAGAACATTATGAGACGCCGGACCGTTTATCTTGCCGGCTCGAAAACGGCAGACCACGGCAGACTCCTCGATTTTCTCTTTGCGATGTATTCGCGAGGAGTCGATCATGACAGCGCCGATCTTTTTGCGAGGAAAGCAAATCTTGACATCAGATATGCGTATCTGAAGACGGAAGATGAGATATTGCCGTCGTGCCCGGTTAAGATCACCGATGAAAAGGGAAACCCGGTTCCGGAAAAGAGCGGAGAATACCATAAAAAGGGTTACCGCATACTCACGGACTATATCGATATCGATTACGGCAGTCCGTATCTCGAGAAGCTGATCACGGAGAAGCCGGAACAGTTATCAAAGAAGTCCGTAAGCTTTGATGAGATGTCGGAGTATGCACTTGATACATTTGCGGTAAGGCTTAAGGGTGCTGTAAGCGAAGAGGAATATGCATCCTGGCAACAATCGGACGAATCATATTCGGAGTATCTCGATACGGACGGTGCGACCGACAGGATGAGGGAACTGGCATCAGAGATCACCGAAGGGTGTGCAGGCGATTACGATAAATGCAGGGCTGTGGAAGATTACCTTCGCCAGTACAGATACCGCACGGATACGGGAACAAACGGGGGAGGAAGCACGGGGAGTGCAAAAGGGATGAGCAGGATCGCCGACGGTTTCATGTTTGATTCCGGGCAGGGTTACTGCGTTCACTTTGCTTCGTCGATGGTGATGCTGCTTCGCCTGTCGGGAATACCCGCAAGACTTGACGGGGGATACAGATACACGTTTCCTTTTGACAGACAGGAAGAGTACGAGATCCGGGCGAGTGAAGCGCATGTATGGCCGGAGGCGTATGTTTCGGGTTTCGGATGGATAGGTTTTGAACCGACGTCCGGCATGTCGACCGCAAGGGAGCGGACGTGGCACAGAGAACCTGCATACGGGAAGGCATCCACACAGAAACCGGCTGTCCCTTACATTCCCGATAACATCAAGACGGCATCTGAAAGAACGGAAGATATGGGGCCGGCAGATGGCAGTATGAGTTCACTTATGAAAGCTGTCCGTATTGTCATCATCACAGTCGCATCCGTTATCGCAACGGCCGTGCTGCTCATCGCGGGGGTGCTTTTATACAGGGCGGTGCGTTATAAAAGGGCCGATGAAAACGACAGACTGAAAATGGATGTCGATGATATCACGGGCGTGATAAGATCGATAGCAAAGGAAGATGTAGCTGACAGGGGTGTGCTGTCCGATTACGATCCGTATATCCCGGAGAAATACAGGGATGCCGTGAAGAAAGCATTTGATGTTTACTACAGGATCAAATACAGTGGGAACGCCGACAGAGTCACGCAGCAGGAGGCAGAGGATATTAGGGATCTGAGGGATGCCATGCGCAGAGAATACAGGAGGATCAGATATTGATAAAGATAATCATCAGGTTTTTGTACGGAAGCATTCTTGTCGGCCGGTATATAGCGAAGAGAAACTGACATCTTTTTCGGCAATTGTCCGTGAGAGATTGCTGAGGGTTTAAGTGCATAAAAAATAGAGAAAAATATGCAGATAATGGAGGGCTATTATGCATATCTTTGATTATTCCTTTTTGGATGACGGTGTTTTGCCGGCAGAACTTGTAAATCTCACTTCTACGATATCTGCATTGAATGCGATATCTGAAGAGAGAAGAGACAGAAATAAGACGGTTTATTCCCGATATCGCTTATGATTATTTCGAGATGGAGGATCATGAAGAGTATGATCTGATGGTGCCATTTACAAGAGAGTTATGGCATGGTCGGATGAAAGCCTGTAGGGGCGTGGGTGCGTCCATGTCAGAAGAAGAACTG
>JAFZRD010000103.1 GCA_017620055.1 Lachnospiraceae bacterium | reverse complement strand
GAATTCGGAACCGTCCCCTTTTCTCACTTTTCTCATTCTACAGTACGTAGAAGTAAATAGCGAAGAATTGCAGGATCGAACCTGCGAGTACGAAGAGATGGAAGACGGAATGCATGTACCGTTTTCCTTTTTTCTTTCCTATGGAGTAGAGAACGGCGCCGATCGTGTATGATACGCCGCCACCGAGGATCCAGAAGATCGCGGGCCAGCCGATTGCTTCGATCGTGGGCTTGGCGGCAATGACGATGCACCAGCCGATA
Organism: Lachnospiraceae bacterium; assembly: GCA_017620055.1. The sequence continues at coordinate 11,496 of JAFZRD010000103.1, read as the reverse complement.
GCAATGTAGCATATCATGGACAGACGCTGGTATTTATTGTGATCGATCGCGGTGAATACGGCAGCTGCGATCGACAGTCCCCATACGATACCGAATATCGTCCATGCCCAGCCGGGATGAATGCGACGTACTCCGGTAAGGACGATGACCGTGTATGTGCCTCCTATAAGGAAGTAGATCGTGCAGTGGTCTATGACCTGCATGACCTTCTTGCCCATGTTCTTGTGAAGACCGTGGTATACGCTGCTCATCGTATATAAAACGATAAGGGAAGCGCCGTATATCGAGGATGAGACGACACCCCACGCATCGCCTTTCATTGCTGACTTGACAACGCACAGGACGAGCGCGGCTATTCCGAGTGCCCCGCCAACGATGTGGCTGACCATATTGAAGATCTCCTCGCCCTTCGTATAATCGGGAAGGATCCTGTCTTTAAGCTTTGTGCGCGGCTGTTTCAGCCTTGATGTTGCTTCACCCATTTTACGCCTCTTTCTTATAAAACGTCGGATCTTGTTATTTCAACAGAATAATCTAATATAATTCTCAAAATCACTACATCTAATATACAACATTAGATACAAAAAGGCAACCGGGTTTGCACATTTGGGAGAAACGCCTTGGAGCACGTTGTTACTTGACGAGGTTTTTTCGAGTCTAGTAACGTGACGTGCGGAAACGGAGCGAAAGCGCCGTTTCGAGCAAACTGTGTCAAACCCGGTTGTCTATATATCGAATCTTGTCAAACCTGGTTTCCGTTGTATAAGACAAATTATATAAATCCGGGTTGCGTATCGATAATCATAAGATTTATAATAATCAACAAATTACACACAAGGAGCGCGTATCATGAAACCTTACAGCGAATTATCCAAAAGCGAACTCATCGAACTCGAGCAGAAGTTCTTCTTAAGATATGAAGAACTCAAAGCGCAGGGGCTCAAACTTAACATGGCGCGAGGCCTTCCTTCGGCCGAGCAGCTCGATATGGAAGCGGACTTCTTCAGCATCCTCTATCCGGATTCGAACTTCATTTCGGAAGAGGGCAAGGACTGCAGGAACTACGGTGAGCTCACCGGTATTCGCGAGGCAAGGCGCCTGATGGGCGAGATGATGGAGATCGACGCGGAGAACGTTATCGTGTTCGGTAACTCGAGCCTTAATGTTATGTATGATACCGTTGCACGTTCAATGGTGCTCGGTGTTTGCGGCTCAACGCCGTGGTGCAAGCTTGATAAGGTCAAGTTCCTTTGTCCTGTTCCCGGTTACGACAGGCACTTTGCGATAACCGAGCAGTTCGGAATCGAGATGATCAACATTCCGATGACCGACCAGGGCCCCGACATGGACCTTGTTGAGAAATACGTTAACAACGATCCTGCCGTAAAGGGTATATGGTGCGTTCCGAAGTACTCTAATCCGGGCGGAGTTACGTACTCCGACGAGACGGTAACGAGATTCGCAAACCTCAAACCCGCGGCGGATGATTTTCGCATATTCTGGGATAACGCTTACTGTATCCATCATCTTTATGATGACAAGCAGGATAAGCTCATTGAGATACTCGATGCCTGCGCGAAAGCCGGGAATCCCGATATGGTTTACAAGTTCTGTTCGACATCAAAGGTCACGTTCCCGGGAAGCGGTCTGGCTGCGCTCGGTGCGAGCAGGAAGAATCTCGATTATGTCAAGAGCGTCATAACGATCCAGACGATCGGACACGACAAGCTTAATCAGCTCCGTCACGTCAGATATTTCAAGGATGCAAACGGAATGCGCGAGCATATGAAGAAGCACGCGAAGATACTGCGTCCGAAGTTTGAACTCGTGCAGAAGAGACTGAACGAGGAACTCGGTGGACTTGGAATAGGCAAATGGTCCAACCCGATCGGCGGTTATTTCGTTTCATTCAACACGCTTCCGGGACTGGCGCAGGAGGTTGTCGGAATGTGCAAGGATGCCGGCGTTACAATGACCGGCGCTGGTGCGACATATCCTTACAAGAAGGATCCCGAGAATTCAAACATCAGGATTGCTCCGACGTTTCCCCCGATAGAGGAACTTGCCAAGGCGCTTGATGTGTTCACATTGTGCGTCAAACTCGCCAGTGTCAAGAAACTGCTGGAAAAAGAGGATTGAAAAATGCTCGAAAGACCCGAACGCATCGGCCGCAAGCTAATACATAACGGCGCGATAGTTGATATTTATCAGGATCGGATGAAACTTCCCGACGGTGCCGAGGAGAACTTCGATTTCATCAAGCATAAAGGCGCCGCCGCGGTCATTCCCGTTCTCGACGACGGGCGAATTGTTATGGTGCGCCAGTACAGGAACGCTATAGATTCGTACACGATCGAGATACCCGCGGGAGGGCTGAACGGTGCCGACGAGCCGACAAAGGTTGCAGCGCACCGCGAGCTTGAAGAGGAGACCGGATACTGCACGGATATCGAAAACGTCGAATTTCTGTTAAGCCTTTACACTACAGTTGCGTTCTGCAACGAGAAGATAGATATCTATGTTGCAAGGAATCTGTCACAGACATGTCAGCACCTTGATGACGATGAGTTCATAGACGTTGAGATATATACGCTCGACGAGCTTACTGAAATGGTGCAAAAGGGCGAGATAGTGGACGCAAAGACTATCGCCGGTCTCATGACATATAGAGCAACGCTCGGTAATTAATTATGTGAATTTTTTATTGTAAACTTTTCACAACATCTAGTAAGGGCACAAAAGCGGTTTACCGATATGTTGTGTCAAGTACCAAAAAGTCCGACAAATGCGATAAAATCAAGGAATTTTAGTGTTGCTTTTACAAAAAAATCTGCTTATAATGTAACGAGCGAGGCAGGTTTTTTATGGAACAGGCAATTCAAGGATTCATAACTTATTTACATAACGTCAAGAAGAAATCCCTGAACACGGAACTTTCATATAAGAGAGACTTAAGCAAGATGCAGGACTACTTCGGTGGTATCGGCATCAAGGATGTTAAGGACGTAACGGAAGATGCTCTTTCAAAGTATGTGGAGCATCTTAATGAGAGCGGTTTTGCTGCGGCAACGGTCTCAAGATCTGTAGCGTCCGCTAAGGCATTCTTCCATTATTGTGCAAATGAAGGACTGATCACAAAAGATCCGACGGGAGTACTGAAGGCTCCGAAGATCGAGAAGAAGATGCCTGAGATCCTCACGATGGATGAGGTCACAAGGCTTCTCGAGCAGCCCAAAGGCGATACACCCAAAGAGATCCGCGACAAAGCGATGCTCGAACTTCTGTATGCGACAGGCATCCGCGTTTCGGAACTCATGAACCTTGAGATAAGCGACGTCAACATGCAGATGTGCTACATCACCTGCAAGGATGCGTCGAAAGAGCGTGTGATCCCGTTCGGACGCGAGGCCAAGAATGCGCTCGGCCGTTATCTTGACGGCGGAAGAGCGGCGATCGTCGAGGACCAGTCATCCAAAGTCCTGTTCGCCAACTGCTCGGGACAGAAGATGAGCCGCCAGGGTTTCTGGAAACTCATCAAGTATTATGCCAAGAAGGCAAAGATAACCGCCGACATTACACCTCATACGCTGAGACATTCGTTTGCGGCACATCTGGTGGAAAACGGCGCGGATCTTCGCGCGGTTCAGGAAATGCTCGGACACTCCGACATATCGACGACGCAGATATATGCGACGATGAATCACAACAAGATCAGGGAAGTATACGCCAAAGCTCATCCGAGAGGATGAAGCTCCGGAGTCCTTCCAATATAGACAGCGTGGTATCTGAACCCGCAGTCACGAAGCAGAGCTTCGAGACGCGGAAAATCACAACACATGGAATCAGTGCGGTGCGCGTCACTTCCTATCGTGACAAGCTGCCCACCCAGTTCCTTATATCTTTTAAGAACGTCTTTACAGGGATTCGGCTCGCCGAGTCCTTTTCTGTATCCGGCCGAGTTCGCCTCGAGCGCGATACCTTTATCGATCAGCTTCACCAGTATCGGATCTATCAGATCGGCATATTCCCTGTATGAATATTCTTTATTCTTGTTCGGGCCGTACCTGACGACATAATCGAGGTGTCCGAGAGAGTCGAAATCATAGAAGCCTTTAATATCGGCAAGCGCCTCCTCAAAGTACTGCTCATATGCTTCGCGCTCGCTTCTTCCCTCGAAGAAGGAAGCGTAGTACGGATCCATTCTTCCTATCGTGTGTACGGAACCGATTATATAGTCAAAATCATACCGCGAAACGTAGTCGGCACACCACTTTGACAGATGCGGCTGAAGCCCCAGTTCGACACCGAAGAGGAGTCTTATCCTGGCGGAATACTTTTCCTTAAGATCAAGGAACTTCGCACGGTACGCGTCGGTATCGAGCATGAACTCCGGCAGGTGTGATTTTTCCCGTGAGGGGTCCGATGGGTAGTCCTTGTCCATATGCTCGGTAAAGCACAGGGTATCAAGGCCGAGTGATATCGCCCGTTCTATCTGATTTTCCATCGGCTCGTCGCAGTCCGACGAGAACGAAGTGTGAATGTGAATGTCCGATCTGATCATCATAAACTCCCGGGAGTATTAAGGTGTATAAACTTCATACGCGTATACGACCTCATCGTTTCTGTTGAGATAGAGCTGCATAAGTTTTGCTGTGTCTTCGGAAGGCTCTCCCATGACTTCTTTGAGGTCGTAGGCCGTTTGGTAACTGTGGATCTTGTCCTTCGGATAATCGATATAAAACGGTGTATAGCTCTTTTCGGCGAGCCCGTACATATGAAAACCGTTGCTTGGGCTTACCATTTCGTAATCATCGTTAAAGTCGGCATCTTCAAGATGGTATTTCTTGATGAGATCCGTATCCGATTCCGACACCCAGATCTCTTCCCGCGCTGCAACAATGCCGTCTTCGGGAGTCTTCATGACAGTAAGGATGGACCTGACTGCGCCCTCGCCTTTACCGGCGGAGGAGAGTTCATCGCTCTTTCCGGTAAGCGTAAGGGAAGTGATATATTTCCCTGCAAATGACGCATCGGGATAGAGGCCGTCTCCGCCTTCGGTTTCAATAATGTATGCATATACAAATGACGCCCCGGTCTCATAACCGTTCACTACAAGGAACCTGCAATCGACGCAGGAGGCATAGCTGTTCTTATCGGGATACCAGAAAGCATAAGCGGTGTGGTATCCGCATACCGACAAACTCGGATACATCATTTCGGATGCTTCCTTCGGGGATGTGATATGTATGTCTTCGGGGTTCGGAGCGTGTTCTTTGTATATTCTTTTAACGCTGTCGTTTACAAGCTTTTCGGGATCGCTGTATGCATCGTATTCCTTATCCGCTTTAAAGCATGTACTGATGACTCTGAAGGATGCATCATCGTTTTCATCCACGCAGTAATATGTTCCGTCACCGTTTATCGTGCATTCGGTGTTATGAACTCCGGGAAGCTTTGCTTTGTTGACAAGGAACATCTTGTTCTTGCCGGGTTTGCTTTCCGCATAGAACGCATAACTGTCAACGCTGTTAAGGAGTACCGCATAGGGAAGCTCTTCGGGCTTGTCCTCAACATAGTCCCAGCTGTCTCCTAAATATGTACCGAAGTGTGTCGGCGACACCCAGCTCATCTCTTCTTCGTTAAGAGCGGAAGTGACCGCACCGGCTTCAAGGAATACGAGAGGTTCGTAGGCAGTCACTTTCTCGAGCCCTTCGATGCCGTAAGGCGTTGTGTATTTGTACAGGATATCATCCTTTATCTCTTCTGTATCGGGATCCTTCTCATATTTGATCGATTCGATCGAAAGAGAGTGCATGAGCGGTCCGGCGGACCTTACATAGTCGGAAAACTTTCCGGAAAAACTGCACTCATAAAGTGTGCCGCCCGGATAGCCCGGTCCCGTGGAGCCCATTTCACTGTCATGATATCTTCCGGTAAATGTGCCGTCGGGTTTGACAGAAAGCGTCGTTTCCCAGCCGCCCGCGCCGCTTGAGAAGATGAACAGCCAGTCGGACATTTCTGCAAATACCTCTGCAGAATCCTCTTTGTACATGTCCTCGGTCATCTCGGTATCTTCTGTTTCTTTCTCTTCTTTGGTACCTTCTTTTTTATCTTCTTCTTTTTCGGGCTCGTTTGTCTGCTGCTCTTCATTTGCGGTGGAAGCCGCGTTTTCGGGGACCGTAACGGTTGCCGAACATCCCTCAAGTGCCGGGAGTGCGATCAGCGCAGCAAGTAATGTAGCCGCTAAAAAGTGTTTTCTTATCATGTTTGGCTCCTTTTATCGGGCATCGGATTACAGATTTTGATTTTAGCATATTTAACGTGTAAAATCACGTGAGAAAGATATATAATATCCGGTGGTGAAAAAGGCTTTTCAAGAAATAAAAAGGATGATGATATGATTAGAAACAGATTAACACTGTTGTATATCGCGGCCGTTGTTGCCGCGCTTTCATTGTGCGGCTGCAAAGAAGAGAAGGTCGACACATCCGGTTTTGAAAAACTCAAAGATAAGATGGAACAGCAGGCTGTCACGGAAGAGCCTGAAGAGAAAGAGCCGGAGAGCGCTACGGAAGAGGAAAGTGAACCCGCAGGTCTGTTTGCAAAGGCTTTCGCCGACGGTCAGGTTGAGAACAATGGCGGAATGTTTGTAAGGGTCGGCGATCGCGTGTACTACAGAGTTTATTCCCCGCGTGCAGTTGAACTTACGGTCATCGGGTATCCGAGTGTTGACGAGGTTGATGCGGATCAGCCGTCGAAGCTTATGTATTACGATCTTGATGCGGAGAAAAGCGTTGAAGTAAGCGAAGTTAAAGGTATCGGGAATCTGTATGCCACCGTAGACGGGATATGCATAGATTCCTATCCGGACGGATCGCATTCGACGACTGTTATTGACGAAAACGGAGAGGTAAATGAGCATTACCTTGACGGAAATATCACCGGAGTGTCCGACGACGGGCGAAGTGTTGTCATCGGAGAAAGCGATGAGAACGACAGTATCATCCCGTGTCTGTATCGCGACGGGAAGAAGATAGGTAATCCCAATGAGGGCGGAAGCAAAGAACGCTTCAGCTCACTCGGGTTTGCGGGGGACTGCCTTATATCAGGCAGGACATCCGAGGATTATAACAGCTATAGCGTTTATTCGTACTTAGATACGGACGAAACAATAAAGCTTGGAGATGTTGAACCGTTTGATATGGAGACTTATACTCTGTCCCCTATCGTTGAAGATATGGTTTCGAACGGAAGGAAGGGATACATCACCGTAGCATTTCGTGACGGTACCGCAAATGCCCTTACGGAGTGGAGGATATATTCTTTTGATGCCGGGAAGCCGGGCAGTCTCGAGATTTTTAAAGAGGGAGGCCCTGCGGAGGAATATGATTATGAGATACCAAAGGTAAACGCCGGAGGGGATTATGCACCGTACCTTTCATCCCATGTTGTCGGCGATGTTTACTTATCCGAAGGAACCTGGGGAGATCTTATGGGTATCGCCCCGGACTGTAAAAAGGTTTTGATCCGGGAGAACTATGTCAGCAAGCCTGACGAGATGATGACATATATGACCAACATAGAAAACGGATACTGTTTTAGCAACAACGCGGCATTTTTCCACGAGGTCAGCGGGCAGAGAAGCCCGGACGAAGATATTGGCTGGAGATGGGCATATGAGCTGATAGAGATCGATTACCGTATGTTCAGGTTTGACAAAGACCATACAGACGAAAAAGGATGGCCGCAATCGGAGATCCTTGAGTACCTCCGTTCTGTAGGATGGAATAAGGGTGATATCGGATACGACCGTCTTGTCGGAGAATGGAAAGCCGACTCATATAATGTCGAAGGCGAGTTCCGTATTGCCGAGCAGGAGAACGGTGTAAATGATGAGATGATCCGGTTTGATGAGGACGGGAACGCACTGATCTATTTCAAAGGTCGCGCAAGCGGAAAGATCTCGCATGAGAAACTAATGCACCGGGCCGGAGAAGATGAATTCATGGGCGGCGACTATGCCTACATCTATCATTCCGAGGATGAGGATCCTTTGAGAGCCGGTGTTGCCTACATTTCCCACAATGTGCTGAAGATAAACTATCTGTATCATTTCGACGGTAATTCCACGGGATGGTATGAGATCCGTTACAAGAGAGCAAATTGAGAATAGGGGACGGGAACGGATGAGAACAAAGAAATACATGGTGGTCGTGGCGATAGCGGCATCAGCTGCCATATGCCTTTGTGGATGTTCATCGAAAGAGGAACTTTCAACATCGCGGGCGTACCGTGACGCAATACCGCAGGACTACGTTCCTATGATCGAGTCCGGTGAGTTCATAACAGACGGCTACATGATCCCGGAAAAAGACAGGAAGAGTATGTTTGAAGCTTTTGAGATCTTAAATACGATCAGACAGGACGAAGGACTCGAACCTTTAAAATGGGATGCGGATCTTGAAGCGTGTGCGATAAGAAGAGCTGAGGAGCTTGCGGCAAAATTTGATCATGTCCGTCCGGACGGACAGTACTGGTTTACCGCTGCACCGGAAAAGGTGCTCGGAGAAAACATTTACAGAGGATCGGAGCATGCCGATCTGGCTATGGATTCTTGGATGAAAAATCAACCGGACCGTGAGAATTTTCTGTGTCCGGAATTTACAAGGGCTGCGATCGCGATCTTCAGGGATGCAGAAGATAAGTGTTACTGGGCGTGTGAATTCGGAGACGAGAGTTCGGATAAAGATAAGTGATCATCGACATGATCAGTGAAAGGAAATGAAGTGAAGAGAAAAATAAGAACATTTACGATCATACTTCTTGCGACAATTACCGGTCTGCTTTGCGGCTGTTTCCCGAAGGGCTATACGGATAAAGAAGAAAAAGCCCAGTTGAAGCAAGCCAAGGCACTTGCCAAAGCATATCAGAAAGAATACGCGCCGAACGGGTGGCTTAAGGAAAACACATTCCATGTATATGATGCGCATAAAGAGGGCGATCCGGCTCTTTATCTGACGGACTGGGTATACGGAAAATATCTTGATGGCGGAGAATACAACATGTATGTCAACACCAATACGAACATGATCTATTCTGACAGAGAATGGACGTCAGTGGCGAGTTATTGCCGCAGACTTGCCGGTGATCTGTATGGACTTGATGAAGATAAAATGACAGTTGATGTATGGGGGTCTGCTGAGGTTCCGTTTTGCGAGGATGATGCCGCGTTCGGAATGCTGACTCTTTCAAATATGTTGCCTGCAACGGATACGGTTGATGAAGCCTATTTACGTGATCTTATGGCAAAAGAGGACTACCGTTTCTCATATAGTATAGATGTTTCGGAAGATGGCGACATGGACATGTTCAGGACACTTGATACCAAACCTCTCGGCAGGAATGTCAGCATAAGCGTCAGGCAGTTTTCCGATGAGGTTTTTGACGACAGGAAATTTCATCCGGAAAAAAGGAGCATTGCCAATAAGGAAGGGTTGATCGACGAGTACTATTCGGATACGGAAGAAGATGGAGAATATGACGGCACATGGTATGCTCAGGATGACAGCGGCGCAGTACTTACGATAGATGAAGGAAAGATGAGATTTGAATCCGGTGATATCGAAGACGAAGCCTCTTTTGAGCCGAAGGAAGAGGACGATCGTATCGTGCTTGTCGAAGTGCCTGACGATGATATTCCGTTTTGGTTCTACGAGATCAACTACTATCCGGATGATGAGCGGATAGAAGCATATACATGGCCTGTGGACGACGGCGACGGGGGTTATAAGCGGACCATATTCAAACGTGATGTGTATGAGCCGGGTGATGAGAAGATGCTGGAGCTCCTCTACGGCGACTGGGAGATCATGGATGACGGCGAAATGATACAGGAGCCGGGGATAAAGCGTGACAGACTGCACTTTGCACGGCCGCAGTATCATACGGCGAGGTTTATTACAGCTGACGGTGATATGGAAACTTTTAACATTGAGCTGACTGACGTGTTCGAAGATCCGGGTAATACATATGACAGGCTCACGCTCTCAAACCGTCCGGGTTCGGGAAAGTATGCCTGGGATGAGGTGAGGCCGGAGCAGTCATTCCAGATAATGATCGCGAACAATCTCGGTCATGATTATATGATGCTCAGAGAACTCGGAGACGAGCGGACCGGATTCGCAACCGAAGGTCTTAAATATGACAGGAGCATATCGGGAACATGGATGTTGCGCCGTCCCGATCCGAATGATTACGACGAGGAACTGGCGGGCAAGACGACGACTCCGTCAACAGTCGGTATCGAGGATGAGATCAGAGTCAAAGGAACCGCCTTCCACGCGATCAAATGGATGGAGTTCGGCAACAGCTGCACGCTACAGCGCGTTGAGATTACTCCGACGACTGTCGAACTGGTCGACGGCGGTCCGTATGATGCGATCGAGTACTGCCTGCCCGATGATGAATATGCTTATTCGGCGGTCAATTACGAATACAAGGGAATGGAAAATATGGCGCACGGCGGCTACTTCGATCCCGCGCTTGTGTATGTCACGACAGATAAAGAGGGTAAGGTCGTTGAAATGTCAAAACTTAACTACGCATTAAACGGAGCTTATTACGACAACGGTGAGATGGTGTTTCCCAGATGAGTGTCAAAAGGGACGGTTAGCATAATTAAAGAGAGGAAATGGTTATGAGCAAAAAAAAGAAAAAGAACGGTATTTCATCGGAAGCAAAGACATGTTTTTATTTTGCAGCTGGATTTCTGGCTGTAGGTATTATCTGCATAATATACGGCAAAAATTTTTATCATACCGATGATATGGTTACGCTTGATGATATCGTAACGGGTCAGACAGCCACTATAGTTTCCGTTGACAAGGTGGAAAGGAATCTCTCCAATAGCGATAAAGAGCGTGAAAGGAAGAACGGATACACAGATGATGAAATCCGTTGGGAGTATGACGTGGTGTATTCGGTCGAGGCAGACGGTAGAGAATATACCTATGAGGATACGGTCAGGTATCACGAAGACAACACACACAATCCGCGTGTGGGTGACACCGATGTGATCAACTACGCGATCAAGGACGGGAAGTTTATCCCTCATCCCGAAACTCAGGATACTAACGGTTCTGTGATCATAGGATGGATTCTTGCCATCCTTTCCATTCCTGCTGCAGGACTAGGCCTGTTTCTGAGAAAATGATAGGCGGAGGAGAACAAAGAATGAAGAGACAATCACTATCCGTGAAAATCACATGCCTTGTGCTCATGGCTGCGATGATCGTATCAATGCTTGCCGGATGCGGAAAAGACAGCGATGTCGCGTCTGATTTTGCCTCGAAGATGGCGGATGCGACCGGACAAAACAATGCAGGCAAAGATGAGAACAATAAAGATGCAGATTCAACGGACAAAACCGATGCCGCTTCCGAAACGGATGGGCCGGTGAGAGTTGATGAGGAAGTTGACGAGAAGTGGATCGAGGTG